>JANNNF010000077.1:0-23498 GCA_031398405.1 Rhodobacterales bacterium
TGATCCCCGTTCGCGGTTTGAAGACAAACCGCTGCCGGGCAGCGGACAGCACGGGGATCATGGTCGAGGGTGAAGGAGACTGGAACGCGCGCCCGCATGGTGGTGCCAAACGCCGCGTCTGGCGCAAGGTCCATCTCGGGACTGACGAGCAAACGTTAGAGATCAGGGCGGTCGTGGTCACCAGCAGCGACGTGGGCTATGCGCCCATGCTGCCCGAACTGTTGGCCCAGATTCACGCCGATCAGGACATCGCCAGTGTCACAGCCCCCCCTCACGGTTTGCAAGCAAACCGGTGCCGGGGCCACGGACGATGCCTGCGACACCCGAAAGGGCCACGATGCGATCGCCGAACGGGGTGCCGCCGCAATCATCACGCCCCGCAAGAACGCCAAACCATGGAAGACTGTCACAGCAGGTGCCATCGCGCGCACCGAAGCCCTGAAGGCCTCGAAAGATCTGGGCCGCGTGCTCTGCGCCCCCCTCAACAGCATCCTGTGGATGCGCCTGCCGGGCAATGGATGGAGCGGCCACCACCGCCGGAGCCGCGTCGAGACCAAGATGCATCGTGTAAACCGAAGGTCCGCGAAGCGAAACTGCTGGGCCAAAGTCTGGCCGCGCGGGACTTCGACCGTCAGGGGCCGAGTCCAGGTCCGTGTTGCCGTACTCAACAGCTTCACCGCGCTCGGCACCCCTGTCACGAGGGTCGTGGGATAAGTCTGTCCGGGAGAAGGAGATATCTGGCCATTAGCCGAATTGCGCAACAGAGCCCGTTTCAAGGTGCGTTCGGAGAGTCCTGAATTTCTGTTGGCAATCTTCCAAAGCCTTGGTGAGGAGAGATTCTCGGCCATTGATGAGGCACTACACGCCCGCCTCATTGCTGCTGGTATCGCTACGGTAAAAGCGAATGACGCATCTGGATTGAAAGGCGTGACAGGTCAGATGTTCAGAAATCGGGTGTCTGCAGGTGGTAACGCTACAGATATTGTTGAACTTGCTCATATTCTTGGGAGTTGAGTTCGCATTGCGTCAGGTGGAGTGCGTTGGGATCGGGCAGCGCAGGAGAGATGATGAATCTATGGAATGTGCTTTTTGTTCACCTCAACGCCATATCAGCCCTCGTGTGCCGTCTTGGTGCTGCCTTTGCGGTCAAAATGCGGTAAGAGTTGGCGAAAGTTGGAAGGAAGCAGTCGTGGTTTAATGGCTATCGCGATAAGTCATTGAATAGAATAGGTTGTTGAAAATCCAGGTCCATAGGCTAATAACCTGACGGTCGCGGGTCAGACGTCACAGTATAGAACAGGTAGGTTACGGCGGTTGCACGTCCCCGCAACCAAAATACCTCGTCTTATTAGAGACTTCAAAGCCGAGCATGACGCTCGTCTTTTGTCATTCAATGTTCTTGTCAACACCGGCCAACGTTTTGCGACGCCCCCCTAAACGGGCCACATGATCACGCTGGTTGACCCTCATCACTTCGGAAGATCGTCCCGGAACTGATCCATCTGATGCATCCGCTCGTGCAGGATCGTCACTATGCCGATGTCGCCGTTCGACAGCCGCCGCCAGTACACGAAATGATGCTCGTGCCGGAAGTAGAAGCCGTCGATGGCGAACTCTGCTGGGATCGGCCGCGACGCGACGCCGTGCACCTCGATTTTGTCGAATGCTGCAAACAGTTCGGTGATGTAGCGATCAGCCTGTTCAATGCCCCAACGGTCGCGCGTGTACCGGTAGATCTCGTCAAGCCGCAGCGATGCGGCCTCCTGGACGCGGACGGCCATAATGTCAGCCGCGGTTCCGGGCGATCACCTCGGCGGCGGTCAGCGGGCGATAGCTTTCCTCCGGTGCCGCAAATGCGCGTGTCAGTTCGGCGTTCAACCGGTTGAACGCTTCCGCCTCGGCCCGCTCCTTGTCGCGCCGGATCAGGTCGCGGACGTATTCGCTGATGTTCTCGTAGGACCCGTTCTCGCCAACGTTCGACGCCACGAACTCGCTCAGCGCGCCGCTGATGCGGACAGTCATCGTTGTAGTTTGGGACATTCTAATCTCCGTACTGTCGTCTTCAAGATAAGCAAAAATGAAGACGGACGCAAGTTTGTCAGCCTTAAGACGTTGAAGCCGATTGCTCGGGAAGCCCCCATATGGTGCGAGCTAACGTTCCCAGCGATCGCTGCCGATCGCTGGCGAGGGCTTTGTTCCAATACGGGTAGGGAGCAATCGGGGCAACGGCTCGATCGATCCGTGTATTTGTGCCAGCCTTCGGTCGCTTGCTCAACGCCCTCGTCAGCGGTAGCTTGGATTGCTGGTAGACAGGGCTCTTGGTGTAGGGACGATTGCCCAACAACGTGTTGATCGACTTCTCGACACGAACCAGGTTGCCAAGGCGCTGCAAAACTTCAGGATCGCTGATCTGGCCAAACTCGGTTGTTGCCTCATCGTTCGGGTTTTGTGGAAAGGTGTGCTCCAACTCGTAACCGCCGCTGACGTAGTTACCCAGCCAACGTGTACTCTCGGGCCGCAAAAACGGCGCGGTCGGCGGTACCAAGCTGGTGTAGCATGTGGCGATCCGGGCGGTGTCTAATCGGCGTCACGCTACCGAATTCTCGGCAATCTCGCGATGTTAAGACAGCGAGGCATTTTTTTCTTCTCGGGCTTCCTTCAGCCAATCGGCCTGCATGCGCCGGTCGAAAACACTTCGAAGGCTATCGCCAGTTCTCATCTTCCATCTCCTTCCATCCGGCGGATCAAGGGCTCTTTCAAGCCTTGCGCAGAAACAAATCTCTCCTATGCTTCTATCAGGGCGTGGGGTGACCGCCCCGAACGGCAAAGATGTGCCAAAGTGGATTTTCGAGGGTCCACACTTCAGGACTGTCACCCCGTCTGCGGGGATCCGTTCTCACCGTCAGCGTCAGACTGAGCAACCATTCGCCGGTTGGATTTGCGCTTTCCCACTTCACTGCGCGAGATCTCTTTAGATCAGCCGCCGTTTAGAGCGCCGTTCGGGTTGCTTGTCCAAGGTAAGGCCGAGACGGTCCCGCGGTCTGTTGTCCGGCGATGCCCCAGATCATAGGGGGATAACCTTTTTACCGGGTCTGGCCAACTGAGCCCATCTGGCAAAAATCATGGCCGAGGACGCATTCGCGTCAATGGCGGCGCAATTGGTCGAGACAAGCTTAGCCCGCCTCTGCCTCGATGCGTACGGGAATGGGTTTTGACGCCGGGGTTTTCGACAGCGTGTCGTGATCATCAATCGATAGCAAAACGTTGCGGCGCGCAACAAGTTTCCGCCCAGCGAGACGAAGGCATTCACCTCTCCGTCGATCAAGCCTTTCATCGCATCGACAATTGCCATTCCGTCCTTATGGGGCGGCGTGAAGTGGAACATCTCTGCAACCGATCCAGCGGCACTAGATGCGCCGTCTCGGCAATTCCGACCGAGCGTTGGCCCTGCACGTTGGAATGCCCACGCACCGGGCAGCATCCGGCCCCAAGTCGACCGATGTTTCCCCGCAGCAGCAAAAGATTTACCAGCATCGCAATGTTGAGGGCACCATACCGCCTCGATCACCACCTTGCACAGGCCAAGGATCGCCGCGACATCCCCCCCGATTTCACCTAAAGATACTGATCCGAAATTGTCGTCTCGTTCCCGGTCATTTGCGGATTACGAAGGACACCAACCCCTGTTCGACGATCGGGTTAAAGGTGACGATCTTTGAATTGTGCTTCTTAACCGACTTTAACGGGTGCAGAAATCTTGGGCAGTTGTTGCAGAGAAAACAGCAATCAGCGCGGTAATTTGTTCGTGCCATACAGCTTGGCAAGCAAAGCACAGGGCTAGGACGCCTCCAGCAAAGGGCGGTTCGGTTTCGCCCAATTCCGCCCTGCCCACCGTGATGGCAAACAAGACAAACGTCATACTCGAACTACCAGTTTTGAAAAGACTTTAGTGATTGATTGCCTAATGGGGCCGCCTCTGTGGCGGCCCCATGAACCCCGGAAATCAGCTTCCCAACGCGGCCTGCAACTGTGCAACGGCAAAGCCCATCGCCTCGACTGCTTGCGGCACCACGGCGCCCATGCCAAAGAATTCATGGGTCACGCCGTCGTAGTTCATCATCTCAACCTTACCCCCCGCGGCCTTAAGCGCCTCTCCGTAGGCGATGCTTTCCGAGCGCAGCGGATCGATCTGCGCAGTGATCACGGTGGCCGGCGGCAGGTCCGTTAGGTCATCCCGCCCGACAAGGTTGACCCGCGGATCGGCAGCGTCGTCCATTGCAGCAAAGGCATGGTCCACAAACCATGCCATGTCAGCCTTGCCCAAGGGGGCCGCGTCGGCATTTTCCAAATAGGACGGCGTGTTCATGTCATTACCCGCGATGGGGTAGACCAGCAACTGGTGCAACGGCTGCGTGATCTTTGCATCACGTGCCATGATTGCAACATTTGCCGCCAGATTGGCCCCTGCACTTTCACCAGCAATCACCATCCGGGCAGAGTCGCCATTCAACGAGCCTGCATTTTCAACAACCCAGACGTAGGCCGCATAGGCATCGTCATGCGCTGCAGGGAATACATCCTCTGGCCCTTGGCGATAATGGGACGACACAACCACAGCACCTACGCCGAGTGACAACGCACGGGCGGATGCGTCATAAGTATCGATGTTGGCAATTACCCAGCCACCGCCGTGGTAGTACACAATAACCGGGAACGGCCCGTCACCCGGCGGGGTATAGACGCGTGCTTTGATGTCGCCAGCCGGACCGGGAATGACAATCTCACTTGTCGCAATGTCAGCCGCCGGCCCCGCATCAATGCCCTTGTCCGCCATTACGGCGGCAACCGCGTCGGCGGGGGTCGGTTGTGTGCGTGCTTGGTCCACCGTCAGGGTGTGCAGCGGTTTTGCGCCTAACTCAGCCAGCTTATCCAAGACCGACTGCATTTCAGCTGCAGGCTTGGCCATTTCCTGCGCGGCCACAGGTGCCGCGACGGCGGTATCAGTCGCGGCAGTTGTTGCTGGCGCGGGCTTTGTCTCTGCCATAACGGCGAACGGCAAGACGGCGGTTGCAATCACCGTCGAAAAAACGACGGCTGAAAATGGTTTCGCGGTCATGGGCAGCTTCCTTGTGTGAAACCCCGCGCCGCATAGGCGTGGGTATGTCTGGGCAACGAAGCTCGCTGCAAGACGGTTCCGCTCTCATCCTTTTACGACGGGGTTGGCGTCGTATTCACGTGCCCGACCGCAAAGACTTCGCCTGCGGTTTGCCCGGAAATCCATAGGCGGAACAGTGCCCAGCCCCACGCAATTTTGTTGAGGAACTTTTGTGCGGCGGTGTGGTTGTACGCAGGTACTCTGCTGAGATTTCAAAAATCGCACTCCCACACGTCTTTTCCTGCCACTGCATCCCGTCCAGGTTTTGCCCGCCAAGAACCGATCCATCATACGCAGTCGGGTAATTTTACAGTTCCACTTGCCTGCAAATTTCAAGCCGTCTCAAACCGACATTCAAGGAGATAAAAGCGCATGACAAAGCAAGACGACGACATAATTCGCGGCGGTTTGAAACGCCGAGCATTCTTGCAGTTTGGAGCAGTTGCACCGTTCGGTGCAACTGCACTGCTTGCAGCGGGCGCTCAGGCGCAAACGCCAGCGGCTCCCGAAGCAATGGCAGATGCGCCATTGGTTTTACGCGTGAACGGGCAGTCGCACAGTTTTGTCGCCGACGTCCGCACGACGCTACTTGACGCGCTGCGCGACAAGATAGGGCTGACCGGATCGAAAAAGGGCTGTGATCATGGTCAGTGTGGAGCGTGCACGGTGCATGTCGATGGTCGCCGCGTTTTAGGGTGTCTGACATTGGCAATTTCAGTCCAGGGCAAAGAGGTGACCACCATCGAGGGCCTTGCTGCGCAGGACGGAACACTTCACCCGATGCAGACGGCCTTTATCGAACATGACGCGTTTCAATGTGGCTACTGCACGTCGGGCCAGATCATGAGCGCTGTGGCCTTGGTACAGGAAGGCCACGCCGAATCTGATGACGATATCCGCGAATACATGAGCGGTAACTTGTGCCGCTGTGCTGCCTATCCCAACATCGTCGCCGCCGTAAATCAGGCCAAAACCCAGATGCGGAGGACGTAGAGCATGCGCCCCTTTTCCTATCAGCAAAGCACAGATCCCAGCCAAGCCGTGCAGGCGGGGCTGGCAGGTGATGCAGCGTCACTTGGCACATCAGCCTATCTGGCGGGCGGCACAAGTCTGCTGGATCTGATGAAGCTGGACGTAATGCGTCCGCAAATCCTGATTGACATAAACCCACTGCACGCCAAGCACAGCGAAATCACCGTAACAGCAAGTGGTCTACGTCTTGGCGCATTAGCCCGAATGGCTGACATTGCGGCCAACGTAGACGTGCAGCGCGACTATCCCGTCGTGGCGCAAAGCCTGCAGCTGGCAGCAAGTGCGCAGTTGCGGAACATGGCAAGCATCGGCGGAAATCTTCTACAGCGTACGCGGTGTTCGTATTTCCGAGATACCAGTTATACGGCCTGCAACAAGCGTACCCCAGGCAGCGGATGTGCAGCAATTGACGGGGTCAACCGCATTCATGCGGTGCTGGGCGTCACCGACAAGTGCATCGCCAGCTATCCCGGTGATTTTGCGCAAGCGATGATTGCACTCGATGGTCAGGTGGAATTGCAGGGGCCAAGCGGTGTCCGCACCATTCCATTCGCCAAATTGCATCTGCAAACCGCAGTTTCGCCCGAGGCTGAAACCACCCTGCGCCCCGGTGAGTTGATTGTTGCGCTGACTATCCCTGCTGGTGCCCATACTGCCCGCTCAGCCTACATCAAGGTTCGAGACCGGCAGTCTTATGCCTTCGCTATAGCCTCGGCTGCTGTGGCGCTGGATATCGGTGCAGACGGAATTGTGCGCGAAGCGCGCATCGGTCTGGGTGGTATCCACTATGCCCCTTTCCGCGCAACTGCTGCCGAAGCGGTCCTGCGGGGGCGGGCTTTGGACGACGCCAGTGCGACCGAGGCAGCAACCGCCGCCCTTCAGGGATCCGTCACCCATGGTCATAACGACTACAAACCCGAACTTGCCCGTCGCACGCTTATCCGTGCGCTGATCCACGTCCGGGATATGCCCGATGCAGGAGCGAACTGATCATGAGCACCAACACCGATCCCAACCCGCCCTCAGTAAAAGGCGGCATCGGCGCCGCGGTCACGCGGATTGACGGGCCGCTGAAAGTTACCGGGGGCGCAAAATATGCCTCCGATATGGCTGTCACCAACGCGGCCTATGCGTATTTCCACACCAGCGCGATTGCCTTAGGCACCATCATCGATATTGACGAGGCTGAGGCGCGCGCGCTGCCCGGTGTGATCGACATCATGACGTGGCATTCGGTGTCAGGGCTGCTGAACCCGATCAAGACTTTCAGCGAGGGCGGCACCGGCGGGACAAAAATCCTGATGATGCAAGGCCCCGAAATCCGCCACGACGGCGAAATCATCGCCGTGATCCTTGCGGAAACCTATGAGGCCGCGCGCGATGCATCGCACCGCCTGATCGTGCGCTATGAGGAACGCGACCCTGTCGCCACATTTGGCGACGAAGGCCTTGTTGCCGAAGACGCGACGCTGAAGAATCCGATGTTCAAGAATGTAAAGGTCGGCGATGCCGACGCCGCCCTGAGCACCGCATTCGCCAGGGTCGACCAGCAGTATTCTACCCCGCCGCACCACCACAACCCGATCGAATTGTTTACCACCACTGCGTTTTGGCAAAACGGCGAGCTGACGATCCATGAACCCAGCCAGTACATGGTCGGCACCCAGCACGGCGTAGCCGAGATGCTGGGGATTGATCCTGCAAGCGTGCGGGTAATCAGCCACTACGTCGGTGGAGCTTTTGGCTCAAAAGCTTCGGTCACGGACCGCACCGCAATCGTGGCACTTGCCGCAAAACGGCTGAACCGCCCGGTGAAACTGGTAGCGACCCGCGATCAGGGATTTACCATCGCCACTTACCGGGCCGAGACGCAGCACCGTGTCCGGCTTGGGGCGGACAAGGACGGCAAGATCACAGCTTTGATCCACGAGGCCGACGAAGTCAGCAGCCAGCTTGACAGCTACAAGGTCGGCGGCACCGATATGACGACCCGGATGTATGCCATTCCCAACATAACGTCCAAAGTGACGATCCAGCATGCCGACCGCAACACACCGGGGTTCATGCGCGCGCCTGCCGAAGTACCTTACATGTTCGCCTTGGAAAGCGCTGTGGATGAGCTGGCCTATGCACTGAAGATGGACCCCGTCGAATTGCGCCGGATCAATGATGCCCAGGTTGAGCCGGTGGGTGGGCTGCCCTATAGCAGCCGATCATTGAATCAGTGCTTTGAGACGGCCGCCGCCGCCTTTGGCTGGGGCGATCGCAACCCCGAACCGATGTCGACTGTTGACGGCGATTGGCAGGTGGGCTGCGGCTGTGCGACGGCGTGCTATCCGGCCAATATTGCCGCATGTTTTGCCCGGGTCACGTTGACCGCGACCGATGCAATCGTTGAAGTTGCCGGCCACGAAATTGGGACCGGCGCCTACACGATCTACGCTCAAACCGCTGCCGACCGCCTGGGGCTGCCGCTTGAAAACATTAAGGTCCTGATGGGTGACAGCCGCTTGCCGCCCGCACCCGTCGCGGGTGGCAGCAATAACGCGGCGAGTATCAGCAATGCGGTTGCCGTGGGCTGCGCGATGGTGCGCGATCAGGTTGCAGCTGCAGCTGTCGCTGACCCGAAAAGCCCGCTGAGCGGGCGTGATGCGGCCACACTCACACTTGCCGAAGGCACGCTTCGCGATATGGATGGCACGGTTGAGCCGCTGGCCGACGCGCTTGCACGGCTTGGCGGCGCGGTAGAGGTGCTGGCGGGCAATGAACCTGACAGTGTGAAGCCAGGATCCCTTGCTGGACTGCGTAGCGCAAAACTGGGCTTTGGCGGCGGTTTTGCCGACCCCAAAATGGTCAAAGCGTCATTTGGTGCGGAATTCGTCGAAGTGCGCGTGCACCGCCTGACGCGCGAGGTGCGCGTATCACGCATGGTCGGGGCTTTCGCGGCGGGGACGATCATGAACCCGATAACTGCGCGCAGCCAATTGATGGGCGGCATGATCTGGGGCATTAGCTCAGCCTTGCACGAGGCGACAGAAATCGACCATCGCTATGCCAGGTACACAAATGACAACTTGGCCGAGTACCTTATCCCGGTGAACGCCGACATTCCAGCGGTCGAAGTGTTGTTCGTGGCAGAGGTCGACCGGGACGTAAACCCACTAGGGATTAAAGGCGTGGGCGAGTTGGGCGGTGTCGGCACGGATGCTGCCGTGTGCAACGCTATCTACCATGCAACCGGCGTGCGCATCCGGGATTTGCCAGTGCGGATTGAAAAACTTTTGGGTTCGTCTGCCTGAACCTCCGGCGCTTTAAAAAAGGGTCGCCAAGGCAGATCTTGGCGACTCCAGCCTGGCCCGCACTGACAGAACGCATGCACACCAACATCAAAGAAGGGGAAAATCCTGTGAAAAAATCCATGACATCCACCGGTGTGCCCAGTCCGCGCAAAGGCATGCCACCAACCAAACTGTCAAAAGCAGATTTCACGAACCGCTATCACTCGCAATTCTTTGATCCCGCGTTTGATCCCGTCCGAACGGAACTCAACCAGATCGCAGATATCGCATGGGACAACTACCAACAGTCCCGGAAAAGCCCAATGACTCAAAAGGCAGGCTCAGGATTTGCCAATCCTGATTACGACCTGTCGGTCGAATGGCGCGCCGCGAGTGACGACATCGCGCTCGCCCAGAAACAACATGATGATACGGCATTGCCATCGCGCATTCTGCTGATCAACGGGTCTTCGCGGAGTGATCATAGTTGCCCGGGCGAAATGTCAAAAAGCTATCGCATGATTGAAATCGCCCAAGATGTGCTTGAATCAGAATATGGCCTTGATGTTGACATACTCGATTTGTCACGGCTTAGCGCCGAATATGGGCGCAACATTTATCCTTGCAAGGCGTGTTTCTCGACGGCGGCACCGCTCTGTCATTGGCCCTGCTCATGCTATCCCAACCATGCAATGGGCCAAACGCAGGATTGGATGGCCGACATATACCCGATGTGGGTGGCAGCCCATGGCGTGATGATCGTGACCCCGGTCAATTGGTATCAGGTTTCTTCACCCATCAAGCTGATGATGGACAGGCTGGTGTGCGCCGACGGCGGAAATCCCGACCCGACATCGACCGACGGTAAGGACGCAAGCCTTGCCAAGAAAAAAGAGCTTGAGGGCTGGGATTACCCGCGCCATCTGGCCGGACGCTCTTTCTCCGTGATTGTGCACGGCGATATCGCGGGGGCGGAAGGAGTGCGGCGCTCGCTTTCAGACTGGTTGGGGTTCATGCATCTGATCCCTGCTGGTCCAGCTTCCGCAATAGACAGGTACATCGGTTACTGGGAGCCTTATGCAACCAATCACCTATCGATGGACCACGACGGTCCGATTCAGGACGAAGTTCGCAATGCAGCGCGCAGTCTGGGCGAGGCCGTAGGCCAGCAGCGCGGCGGTGCCTGCCCGGAACCCGGTTCAAACCTGACTGCGCCGCGCCAGAAGTAATTCCAGTTAATCTATTGCCGTCCATGTCCAGCATTGGGTGACGCCAGCGATCATTGCAGACCGCGGCGGCAAGTACCCGCACCCTGATCCAGACCGCCGCGACGAGTGCGGTCGCGGCATGTGCCGTGGCCACCGTTTGCACAAATCGGGACGGGGACGGCACACTTTGTAAATTCGGTCAGCCAGATGGTAGTCGGCACCTAAAGTCGCAAGTGTTCGATCATCAAAATGCCCCGGCAACCACGCGGCCGCTAAGGCCAACAACCCGGTGTCGGCAGTGAAATCCGCCCAGACTACCGTGATCCGCGCTCAACCCATATCCTTGGGCGAGGAACGGCCCGCAACCACAACGCGCGATCTGACAGCCAGCAGCATCAACGTGCAGCCCAGAAACTACTGCGCCGCACTGTCACTTTTGCCACCCGCGTACTATCGCCCTCGACTTATGTTTCCAAAGAAATGACGGCGGCCGCGGCCGCTATAGCCAACGTCACTTGGCTGCTTTCGACATGACAATAGCGCATCCGCCACTAAATCAGCGCCTTCTGCGCGTCCGAAAATTTGTTCGCTGTCATACGACTCCACTTCTTTCCCTGCCGGATAGGCATAGCTGTAAACTCCAGCCTCAAGTGGTCCCGTTTCCGGGGGGACAGATCACTGTCGATTAACGAGTTAAAATAGTCGGCCCGTGATGCGGACACGCTGTTGCGCGAACTGGCGCAATGTCCGTGATATCAATTTCTGCTATCCTCCCGACCCACCTGACCCGCTCGTAGGGCGGGTTTTTTATTGCCCGCAGATGTGCAGTGCGCTTCTTTAACCACAGATCAAATTGAGCCGATCTGCCTGATTTAGAGTGGGTTGGACAAACTTGGCTATGCGCCCGGTGCCCTTGATGGCTGCTGGAGTGTGCGAAACTCCCGCGCATTATGGCAACTGATTGTCGCCAACGGTCGTCCAGCGGAATTGGCACCGCAAGGCCCGTTGCCCTGATTCATGGAAAACCCACTATCGGCCGGGGGTTTAGCCCCACAAGGCCCGTAACGCACGGCTGATGTCCTTGTCTCCAAAAGGCTTGCTGACGACGGGCAGAGCCGCGAAACGGGCAGGGATGGTGGCACCGTCGTAGCCGGTTGTGAAGATGATTGGTATCTTGCGATCCTGCAGGATGGCGGCGGCATCCCACGACATCTCGCCGTCAAGGTTTACATCCAGCAGCGCTGCATCGCAGTCGACGCTGCCCGCCAGACGGACCGCATCTGCCAACCGGTACGCAGGGCCAACGACTTCCCATCCCAGATCGGCAATGGCGCCTTCGATATCCATCACGACCATTGCGGAATCCTCGACGACCAGAATGCGCTTGGTTCGGGCAACGGGGGTAACCAACATCTTCGCCGTTTCGCTGGCAGCCTGTTTTGTCTGTCCCTGTCCTGCGCTGCCGCGTTCCAAGGCAAGAGAGGGGACCGTGATCAAACAGGTCACTCCGGTCGGATCAAAGGTAAGGACAGACCGGCCACCGGTTTCTATGGCAAGCGCGCGCTCGATCAGCGTTGATCCGAAACCGCGCCGGTCTGGTGCGCGGACAAGAGGCCCGCCGATTTCGCTCCACAGCAATTCCAGCCCGCCATCGCTGCCAAGTTTCCAGGTTACGACGACCCGCCCTCCGCTTGTCGAAAGCGCACCATATTTTGCGGCATTGGTCGCAAGCTCGTGAATGGCGAGCGACAGCGCAAGTCCCATCTTCGGCTGCAGAACCAGTTCGGGGCCCGCCAACTCGATATTTCCATGCTCGGCTTTGTAGGCTTCAAGCTCTTGGTTAATCAGCGCGTCAAGCGAGACGCCTTCCCACCTGCTTTGCGTCAACAGGCTGTGGGCGCGCGACATCGACCGGATGCGCCGGTTCAAGCCTTCGGTAAAGGCGGCAAGCGAGGCAGCGCTCCGGCTGGTTTGCGAGACGATGGCCTGAATGTTCGCCAGCGTGTTCTTCACCCGGTGGTCAAGCTCGGCCATCAGCAGTTGTTCCTGCTGGTATGCCCGAAGGCGTTCGCGCGCTGCCGCATCAATCCGCCGCAGCACGATTTCCAGCAGCGATACCCGCAGATCGAACGCGGCGTCATCTTCGGACGGCGTCCAGGGTGACGACCTTTCGCGCACGGTCTCGGACCAGGCCTCGAACGACTTTCGCGGTGTCAGCCGGGTTCCGTTCGGGCCGACTTCGACCGGCTTGCGCGGGTCGCCGCCCCACCGCACCGACTGGACCACTTCCGGCCTGAACCACAGCACGAAATCGCGTGGCTCGCGCGATACGGACACGGCAAGAAGCCCGGATGCAACGTTGGCATAGGCCTTGGCAGGCGGGAATTCCTCGCTCAGCCGGTCGGTGGAATACACACCTTCGAAATCGCCCATTTTTCTGGTCAGCCAGTCTGTAAGGGCGCCGATCTGGTCATCGTCCGGCGTTTCGCCAAGTGCAGTGATGCCGCTGTTGACGCGGATGGCAACGCCGCCGTGGGTTTGCCCGACACGCAGCGCCAGACCACCGGCGGCAATGTAGTCAAGCAGCAACTGCTGCTGTGCGACCAGCCCGGCCGCATAATCGTCTTCCTCTGCCAGCGCCTGCATGATTGTGGAAAGTACTGTGCGCGACAGCAGCCGCGCCTCCAGCTGTTCGGCGCGCAGCCGTACTTCCAGCTGAAGCGAAAACATCGATCCGAACAGTTCACACACCGCACGCAAATGGCGCGGAAGACGCCGTGGGGCGTAATGGTGGCAGGCGATCAACCCCCAGAGTTTGCCTTCATAGATGATCGAGATCGACATCGACGCATCGACGCCCATGTTGCGCAGATATTCACGGTGGATGGGCGACACGTCGCGCAGTGTCGCATGACTCATGTCAAGTGGCAGGCCGGTGCGCGGACTGGCCGGCGGGATCAGCGGCGCAGGCGTGTAGTCAACCTGGGTGATCAGGCGCAGCCAGCTGGTCAGATACAACGCCCGCGCCTGTTTTGGAATGTCGGACGCCGGATAGTGAAGATCAAGAAACGGGGCGATGTCGTCGCGCCGCGCTTCGGCATAAACCCAGCCGCTATCGTCGGGCAAAAAGCGATAGACCATAACCCTGTCATAGCCCGCGACCGATCTCACCCGCTCGGCGGCAATCTGGCAGAAGCTCTGCAAGTTCGGCGCATCACCCAGCCCGTCGAACATTTCCTGAACGCAGGCAAGCGGGTCGACGGCATGCCGATCCGCCAGATCGGCTTCTTCCACCTCGACCACCAGCGCACCACCGCTCAGGTGAACGCTCGCGTCAATCGCCCGGTCCGGCAGCACACGCATCAGCGGATCAAGCAAATGCCGCGAGCGTGTCAGGCTGGAATCCTGCACCAGATCGCGAAGCCGTTCGACCTGCTGTGGGTTGAACACTGCCGAAGCTTTGTGACCCGCCAGTGCCGCTGCGTCCCTGCCGAGCAAAGACAGGGTGTCGCCCGCGACCTGTTCTATCGTCATCGTTGCCGGATCAATTACCAGCATTGCACCGTGCGGCAGGATCGCCCCGGGGATGTGGATCTGCTCGCGGTCGCAGTTTGTCAGGTCGATGACCACGTCCGAGAAATCACTCATGCCATTCCATCCACTGTTCGTAAGCGGCAAAAGTTGCGGTTGCGGCCGCAACCGCCTGTATCCGGGAGGAGGCGTCGGGTAATGCCGCCTCCAACCCCGTAGCAAAAGCTTTCCAGTCATTCTCGCCGAGACTTGTAAGGAACCGCACTGGCAGCGCGGCCTCGTCGCCGGGACGACCTGCCATGGCCTTGGCCATGACTTTTCCGCCAAGCGAGGCACCGAAGAGCACATACCGTGCCCCAGTCAGTGCGGCGTGCCCATTTCCGATGTCCAGGCGCACGCAGCGGGGCAGCCCAGCTATGTCGGCGGCACTTACGCCGAGTTCGGCCAAGTCGCGAGCGAGACAATCCGACCCCTTGCCCGGCAAACCGATTAGCGGTTCGGCCATGGCATAGAAGCCGTATGAGCGTGCGAGCAGCCTACTGTATTCAGCCCGCCCGATAGTACCCGCCGCGAGGCGTGCAAGTCCGGGATGACGATGCATACGACGATGGATGACCTCGGTCGCGGTTCGCAGCGCCGTGCGTGCCGCAGACAAATGCTCGCGTTGAACCTGAAGGCGCGTCACAGGGCTCATCGGAAAGTTGTGCATCGAGACAGTGTCAGATGTCGCAATCGCTTTCTGCATCAACCACCTCGCTTAGAGAAGAATGCACACTGTCCCGAATCAAAGCGGTCAACGCGACAAAATCTAAGCACATTTTCGAAAAATTGCCCAGCCAGTATGCCTTGTGATGAAGGTCTTGAAGTCATGTGCATCCAAGGCAAATATGCAAAATGTTGCCTGCGGGAATAAACGAAGAACGGTGATCTGATGGGGTCGAAGGGTCTGCACCTAACGTTTCGGGATGACCCACCGTGTCCGGACGAACGTTTCCGGCGCAGTTGGGATGGGTTTTCTGTAGAGTGCGTCCGCCTGCCCAACCCCCGAACCTTTGAGTACACCTGGAAGGGGAGCACAAACTATCTGGCGGTCCACGACATCAGGCTTGCGGACGGCGAAATTTCGATCGGGGACGAGGTTTCGGCCAACCGAACAGATCTGCGGGACTGCCTTACCTTCGTTCCGCAGGGTGTGCAGGTTTCAGGATGGTCAGAGCTGGCAGGCAGTGATCATGGCTACACGGCTGTCTATTTCGATCCGGGACTGGCGGAAGCCGAAATCGAGCGCCCTTTGCTTGGCGTTGCAGCCCGGCCCCTGCTTTACTTCAAGCACCTGCATCTCAGCCAGACATTGCGCCGGGTCGCCAGACTGATCAGTGCGCCAGAGGACCATGATCCGCTTGCCGCAGAGTCGCTCGGGTTGTTGGCAGTGCTTCAACTTTACCCTTTGCTCGGATCGTCCGTCGAGCCATCCAGGGGTCAACTCAGCCTTGGGCAGCAGCGACGCATCCGCGACTTTGTCGAAGCGCACCTTCACCTGGCAGTTTCTCTGTCGAACATGGCAGCCGTGGCCGACCAAAGCCGCTTTCATTTCGCGCGGTCATTTTCACGAACGTATGGTCTGCCGCCACATCAATACCTCTTGAGGCACAGGATTGGCCTGACCGCGACGCTGCTTGCAACAACCAATATACCGGTGGCAGAAATAGCGACGCGAGTGGGGTTCTCCTCGCCCGCCAGGCTCTCAACGGCTTTTCGCCGCACGTTTGGCCAATCGCCGCAATCTTTTCGCCAAGCCGTTAGGTGATCAAGAAAGATCGACGTCGGACAGGGTCGAACGCACGTATTCAGTCAGACGTGTGCGTTCGGCCTGACCGCCGTCTGTTCCAGCGCCTTGGGAGCAGATCGTAAATCCGGCGCAGGTGGCCGCCGCAATCGGCACAGGCATCAGCACCGGGGCCGAGCTCCAACTCCATCCGGGGGACATAGTCAGAGATCGGGCGGCGCTTCGGTTTTTGCTTCTCCTCGATGTCTGGCAGACGCATCCGCGCGGTGATTTCGGCGGCGGCAATCTCGCTGGTCTCTAGGGCCAATTGCAGTTGTTCTGCCGTCTCCGGCGACGCGCCGAACCGGTGCGCACGGTGCTCGGCAAGCTGATAGCGCAGCTTCTCGATCAGGATTGCCAGCGCCTTCACCTCTGCCACGCGCCGCGCGCTGAAGTTGCGCAGCTCCTTATGGTCTTCCGGCAAGGTCAGGGTCTGATCTAGCATGTGAGAAGCTTATCTTACTGTATTCGTTGTGGGAATCATTGATTGCAGGATGAGTAGATCATCCCGCTGCCAGGGGCCGCCACACCCGTTCCGGTGCCCGCCAGTCAATGCTTTCCAGCAGCATCGACAACTGTGCAGGGGACAGCGCGACCTTGCCTTCATTGACCGAGGGTCAGACGAACCGCCCCCTCTCCAGCCGCTTCAGGAACATGCAGGTGCCTTGGCCATCCCACCGGATGACCTTCACCAGGTCACCTCGGCGGCCCCGGAAGGCTAAGAGATGCCCCGCAAACGGGTCCTCCTTCAGTACTGCCTCGGCATGCGCTGCCAGCGCCGCAAACCCTTTGCGCATGAGCGAAGGGGAGATAGCCCAACTCGTCCATGATGAAGAAGTCGAGACGGTTCAGGTAACCGGACAGGCGGCCCTGTTTGCCGCTGCGGGTTTCGATCTCGAGACGATTGAAAAGATCGAAGACATTGTAGAACCTGCCCCGCAGGCCGTTGTGGAGCAAACCGCACCGTGCGGGTTTTTGACATGCGAGACCTTGTTCACCATTGATTCGAGAACAATGGTCGAGTAGGCCGGGACGCTGTGGAAGCCATCAAAGGGGCCAGCGTATCTTACCAGATGCGGCCGTTCGGCTTCGAACATTTGCCAGATTGTCTGGTCGGTTTTCTCGGGTTGCTTATGCGCTTTGGCGTAGGCGACACATTTGTCGAGCAGCCAGACGTTTAACTCATTCAGACTTTTGACTCGCAGGCGCGGCGTGAAGAACCGCTCGCGCACCAGGCCGACCTGGTTCTCGACCTGGCCCTTCTTCCAGCCCGATGCCGGCGTGCAAGGCCGTCCATCGTGCGCCATTAGTTTAAGCCCAATGGACGGCGGCTGGACGAGATGATGGCTGCACATCTGATGGAATCGGTGGTTGTAAAGCCGCTCCTTGCCGACGAATACGGCTTCGACTGCCGTCTTCGTTTGGCCTGGCCTTGGACCGATTGGGGGCCAAGCCTCACTGTCGTAGATGCCCCTCGTGCAGGTGCCTCGAAAGAACGCAAAAGCCCGGTTATGCGCGTCGAAGACCTTCTTTCGGCTCTCGCGCACCTAGGCCCAAGCGAACATGATACGGCTGTGGCACATCCGCACATAGGCAACCGTCTCTCCCGCATTTGAAGCGATCAGCCTTGCATCGTTGCCTGCAACGAGATGGCATCTCGCGGCTCTGCGAAGCCAACGGGATTGAGCACCGCCTGACCAAGCCCAACCACCGGTGGACAAATGGTCAGGTCGAGCGAATGAACAGAACGATCAAGGACACGACTGTAAAACGGTTCCACGACGAAACCCACGAGCAGTTGCGAACACACCTCGCCGACTTCCTCTTGCGTCGGGGTCAACAGTCCACTGGACTGTTGCCTGTTCCCTCCTCACCTACACCTTCGCCATAGGCTCGAGACCCTGAGCGGCCTCACGCCCTGCGAATCTGCAAAATCTGGACATCAGAGCCGGATCGATTCATCCTAAACCCGATCCACCAGATGCCGGGACTGAACGCGCCGTTCGATGGGCCTTTAAATGGGTCTCGTCGATCATGACGGTGTCAACATCCTGGCCTTCTGCGGCCAGCTCGGTGAGGATGCGCGCAAACACCCCAAGTCGGCTCCAGCGCACCCACCTGTTGCAAAGCGTCTTCGACGGGCCATAGGCCGCAGGTGCATCCCGCCAGCGCAAGCCATTGCGATTAATAAAGATAATTCCGCTCGGCACGCCGGTCATCGACACACGGAGCCCCGTGAGACAGCGGAAAGAACGGCTTGAGGCGTTCAATCTGCGCCTCGGTCAGCCAGAACAGATTATCCAAGCGGCACCCTTTTTGACGCCGCGAATGAATCAAGCCATGCTAGCGAGCGCAATCGAGCTAAAAGGTCCTGAGCCTAGCTCACAAGCGGCTGTCGCAGCAGATTTTGTACAACTTTTTCAAGAACAGGAAGTTCAATTGGCTTAGTGAGATATTCTACAGCCCCTTTAGCATAGCCGCGAATGTAACTGATATCTTCGTCCCTTGCGGTCAGCATCATGATGGGAATGTCCTTCAAGGCTGGCGAATCTTTGATCTTCGTCATTGCTATGAAACCATCCATCTCCGGCATTTCCACATCCATGACAATCAAGTCCGGACAACGGCCTCGCGGGTCGCATGCCAGTTCGTTGAGGAGATCAAGAGCTCTTTGGCCGTCAACGGCCTCGATGAAGGACCAGCCATTCTGCGCAAGTCCGGTCGTCAAGTAAGCGCGCATCAGATCGTCATCGTCCACAATCAATATAAGTGGTTCCCGCGGAGCCGCTGTCGCGGCCATCAGGGCCGCCTCTGGGGGCGCATCCGATTCTCTCGGACTCGTGCGCTCTTCGTCAACCGCATTGATCGCGCCAAAGGGCATGTCGCGCGACGTGGCGATCAGATTTCTGGACTCGTCCAGGAAAACGTTGAAGTAGGGCAACATTCCGGCGACAGATTTGACGGGGTACCCTGTCATGCGCATCAAGTCTAAATGGCGTTCCAATTCTGATGCCACAACGCTCAACCTTGAAAACCCGAAACTGCCGGCCGACCCTGCAATCTTGTGAAGACGGTTGCGCAAACCCTTGAGGTCCGTCTTGGAAAACATCCCAACGTCTAGATCGGCAAGAACGCACTCCATGCTCGGCAGCCATTCTTCTATCCGTCCGATGAATCGCATGCGGATTGCTGCAAGCTCTTTGGTCAGTTCGGTGTCATGTAACATGCTTTTGATCCCAGATTTCCTGAATTTTCTGACACAAAGTCATCGGATTGAAGGGTTTAACGATGACGTCGAGGGCTCCGAGCGCGCGATAATGCTCTTGTTCACTCGGCTGGGCGCGGGCGGTCATAAAGATGAAGGGGGCACAGGCCGGACCGTGGATTTGTTTAAGCTGTGTGACCGTGGCAGGTCCGTCCAGTTCTGGCATCATCACATCTACCAAGATCAGATGCGGCGCAACGACTGCATAGGCCGTGATTGCGTCCTGGCCGGAAGTAAAGTGCCGGACGTCGAACTTGCCCAGCGACTGAAGCGTCAATTTCGCCACTGCGGCGATATCGTCGTCATCTTCGATGTAGAGAATGCGCTGAAGTGTGGCTGTCATAGGGTGCCCTTTAACGCGTCAGGGTTGTTGCGCAGGAGCGCGGCGGCCAAAGTTGTATGCCGCGGGGTGAACTGACCCACATTGACCTCTATTGAGGAATTGTGCCTCTGCATGACCCTTTTGCCCTTTCAAGTTTGGTTCCAACCGAGCTCACCTTGTGCCAAAGACGTAAATTTTGTTCGAAGCGGCACCGTCAAGCGTTGGAAAAACGTAGAAAAATTGTCACGAATTTTTTCGTCGAAAAGCATGCAAAACTGAAAGCATTTACTGTGGATTAGGGCTTTTCTCTGACGCTATGTCTCAACAATGCCGTTTCGAAGGAATGTCATAAAGTGGCGCAACGGACCGACAATCCGGATGCTGTGTGGGCGTAACGTCGAACTGACGGTCAAAGAGACCTCTATCACCACAACCCGCACGATCCGCAACTTTGTCGTCAGACAAGAAACCGAAAGTCATACGTTGAACACTGTCCCCACATCGCCGTTGCTTTCCCATCAGGTTGAACCGTCAGAGTTCCGGCGCCTTGGCGCCCTGACATTGTTGGAAAGACTTCGGTCAGAGAACGAACCACCCGACCCTGACTTGGACGCCTTGGTGCGAACGGCTGCAGCAATTTGCGGCACGCCTATATCGTTGGTTTCCTTGGTTGGAGAGGACAGGCAATGGTTCAGGGCAAACTTCGGGTTGAATGGGGTCAATGGCACGCCGCGCGACGTCTCGTTCTGCTCTCATGCCATTCAGGGGATGGATGTCATGGTGATACCGGATGCAACGTCAGACAGCCGCTTTGCTGCCAACGCGCTGGTCACGGGCGCGCCCCACATCAGTTTTTATGCTGGAGCACCCTTGAAGTTGAGCAGCGGCGAAAGCGTCGGGGCCCTGTGCGTGATAGATACTGTGCCGCGACAGCTTGCACCCGGGCAGCTCGCCATCTTGTCGGATCTTGCGAAGATCGCAGTTACAATACTCGAAAACAAACGGGACGAACGGCAAAGCCGGTTGATTGCCGCCGAGTTGCAAAGCTTGAACGAGTATGCGCCCCTGGGAATCTTTTCGACAGATGCGGCGGGCGGCTGTACGCATGTGAACCCGAAATGGCAAGAAATTTACGGACTTGATTTCAGTCAGGCCAAAGGCAAAGGCTGGACAAAAGCCATTCATCCCGACGATTTCGACCGCGTCGTTCACCGGTGGTCCGAGACTGTTGAGCGCAAAGAGGTTTTTGACGAAGAGTTCAGCATTTGCCACTCAGATACCACGACACGTATTGTGCGTGCCATTTCGCGCGGGGTTCAGGGGGGCGATGGCGTGGTCGTCGCCTATGTCGGCTATGTGGAAGATATCACTGCCCGGCGGGAGGCCGAGGCAAAGCTCGCATCCAAGCGGGACAAGGTCGAGATGATCTTGAAGGCAACCGGCGCTGCAGCCATTGAATGGAACGTCCTGACCGGGGAAACCAGGATTGATGAAAACTGGGCCCGGTTGAGCGGCAATACGCTGTCTGATTTCGGCAAGGTCACGGAACAGACCTTGAGCCAGCAGAACCATCCCGAAGATCGGGCGGCTCTGGCCATCGCGCTGCAAAATCATTTCGAACATCCGACTGAACCGTTCAACATCGTGGTGCGCAGAAAGCATGTCAAAGGCCACTGGGTGTCGCTTTTGACGCGGGGTCAGACTGTGACGCGCACCGCATCTGGTGTGCCGGAATGGGTGTCTGTCGTACAGGTCGACGTTACCGAAAAGGTCCGGCAAGAGGAAATGCTGCAGCAAAACGCGATTTTACTGGCAAAGACCGGCGAGGTGTCGGGTGTTGGCGGCTGGCATATCGACCTTAGGACGAAGGTCTTGCGCTGGACAGATCAGACCTGCCGCATACATGGCCTGCCCCCGGGCTATCAACCAGACATCGAGACCGCGATATACCACTACGCAGATACGTCGCGACCGATCATTACGAAGGCTCTGGAAACCGCATTGACGACCGGCGAAGGCTGGGATCTGGAACTGCAACTGGTGCGCGCGGATGAAACAATGATCTGGGTCCGCGCCGTCGGCACCGTCGAATATGATGGTGCCGTTCCCGTGCGTCTTTACGGTGCGTTCCAGGACATTTCTGAACGTCTCGCCAGGCAAGAGGAGTTGCGCGTCCAACACGAGCGCCTTGCCCTTGCCACCGAAAGTGCCAACATCGGAGTTTACGACGTTAATCTTGTTACGGACGAGTCCGTCGTTTCAGACACTTGGAAATCTCTGCTACGTTTTGATCTGCACGATGAATTTGACCCGCAGGCTGAATTCGAAGCGCGGGTCTATCCAGAGGACATGCCGTTGGTCCGGGCAGCCGACGCCGCCGCAGGTGAGGGGAGAACCGCGCGATCCATATCGGAGTTCCGTTTTCACGCCGGGGATGGAAGCACAATCTGGATCCGCAGGCATGGCTATGTGACCAAGCGGGACGAGGACGGAACTCCGATGCGCCTTCTGGGCACGATGGTTGACATCACCTCGGCCAAAGTTGATTCCGCAGCGCTGAATGCGAGCGAGGAAAAATTCCGCTTAGCTATCGAAAACGCGCCGGTTGGCATGGTGTTGGTCGACAGCAATGGCGTGGTTATCACGGCAAATGAAGCGGCATGCCGGTTCTTGGGTCTTTCGCATGTCGACCTTTTGGGACATGAATTCCGATATCTGTTCCAACTGGCAGAACCTGAATGGGACGACATTCTGCAAGCCGAGCCGGAGGGCGCGTCACTGTTGATCCATCAGGGAGAGCGCGCCTTTGTTCATGCAAGCGGGCATCAGGTCTGGGGTATTCTGAGCATCTCGCGCACGAGCAGCACGTTCGGCCAGACCAGTCATGTGATCGTCCAGGTCATGGATATCACGGAACGAAAGCAGATGGAGGGAATGAAGCAGGAATTCGTAGCAACAATCAGCCACGAATTGCGTACACCCCTGACATCGATCCGCGGCGCACTTGGACTCGTAACCGGGGCGATGTCGCATGAAGTGTCTGAGGCGGTGTTCGGTCTATTGGAGATAGCAAACCGTAACTGCGACAACCTCAGCGTCTTGGTCAACGATTTTCTTGACCTCGAAAAGATGGCATCAAATTCTTACAATTATGATCTGAGGGAGGAACGCTTAGGCCCGCTGGTGATGCAAGCGCTTGATAACAACCGGGCCTACGCCGATCAGTTCAAAGTGCGGCTGAATCTGATTCCGTATGACGGCGACCCCATCGTTTCGGTCGACAAGGCACGTTTGCAGCAAGTTCTCAGCAACCTTCTTTCCAACTCCATCAAATTTTCTCCAGCAGATGATATCGTGACAATCTCCATGGTGACACTTGGTCCGAACGTTCGTATTTCCATTGCAGACAAAGGGCCCGGCATAGCGCTTTCATTTCAGAAGAAGATGTTTCAGCGCTTCGCTCAGGAAGACTCGTCCGTAACCCGTCAAAAGGGTGGGACAGGCTTGGGGCTCCATATAGCCAGACAAATGGCCGAAGGAATGGGTGGAAGCCTGGGTTTTGAAAGCACGGTCGGAAAAGGTTCAGTCTTCTGGATTGAGGTTATGATTACATTGGATGGGCTAGCAGATCGAGACTGATGCCAAGTGTGAAAGCAAGACACTGTCCGCCATCAGCGCCCATGGAACAGTTTAGCATGATTGCGTAGCGGAGGGTTTGCGGCTCATCTTTACCCCAGTTGAAGTTGAAGATGATGAAGAACCGAAGGACCGCGCCAGCGAAACCCGTGACGACGAAGGCCCCTGCCGAGCAGGTCGTGAAGGATATCCGGCGTGCGACGCGCAAGTTGCATTCGTCCGAGGAGAAGATCCGGATCGTGTTGT
>JANNNF010000116.1:0-9874 GCA_031398405.1 Rhodobacterales bacterium
CTCTGTCGAGTATCGCTCGTTTCGTGAAAAATGGAGCCCACTTGCACCTGATTGTCCTGCCGAAGCAATTATTGCGAGGCTTAAACCTGAGGTACAGCCAGAGCATCGAGATGGATATTGCTTGCTCACCGATCCCGAAACGGGCGCGTATGTTGGTGCGATTAACGGAACAGGAGACAGGTTTGGCCGTTGTCCGACAGAAGGGGCTGTTTGCAAGGTTGTGAACAACTCAAAATCTTTGCTGAATTCGTCGGTCATCGCTGCAAAAGAAGTGATCGTGGGTTCGAATGCTGCGCTGACGGCCGCTGGAATATCCGTGGTGGAGCACAGTTCCAAGGCCTTGATCCTGACTGGGACAGGTGGCTACATTGCGGGAACGTTGGGGTCGGCAGCCACTACCGCCGTCTCGATATTCACCGCACCCGCCACGGCAACAGGCGTAGCTGCAGGTGCTGTGGTGATTGGTGGCGCGATTTTGCTGTGTGGAAAGTAGAGTTATGGGCTGGCTTTCGGGGCACGCTACCTGAACAGCTTCCATAGCGACCATACCGCCGTGCCGCCAAAGAACACCGATGCAAGCCCCACCACCTCGACCAAAGCAGGGCCAGAGGGCACGCCGCGGACGTAGACGGCTGCCCCCATAAAGGCGAGGCCGGCCACTGAAAATGCCAGCCGTCCCCACAATTCGCCGCGTGTTGGCCCGAATTTGCTCATCTGTTGCCTCTTTTTCCCGTACTGCGATCCCTGCATATAGCGGCGATTGGCATATCGCCAAGGGATTGACCTGCGACCCGCCTTAGCGGTTCAAGCCACGCGTCATCGCCATGGCGGCGATGGTCAAGGCCCCGCTGACGCAGGCAAGCAACCAGAAAAATCCCCGGTCGCCCATATCCGCCAACAAAGGCGGCAGCAGCAAGGGTGAAGCAATGCCACCGACCAGACCGGACAGCAAGATGGTTGGGGGCACCCGCAAATCCTCGCCCATCTTGCGGCTGGCGGTAACGTAATAGCCGGGGAAAAACAGACCCGCGCAGACGCCAAGGCCTACGAAAAACACGGCCGGGCTGATCAGGACAGCTCCCATGGAACACAGTGCCGCAAGGGCCATCGCCCCAGTGTACAGGGTGAATGACCCGATCAGATGGGCGGTAAAGATCAGGCCAACGCGGGCCAGCAGAAACGCGGCAAAGAACGCTGACAGCAACTCTGCCGCGCGCACCTCGGTCATGCCCGCGCGGATCAGGGCAGTGGGACCAAGCCCGATCAAGCAGGCCTCCATCCCGATTGCCATCATTCCAAAGGCCAGAATTCCCCAATGCGGACGAAAGGGGGCGACGCTGCCCGTTTCGGCCCGTACTTCGGTACGCCCGGCACCCCCGGCCCCCAGCCAGATCAGCGCGCAAAGCGCCGCAACGATGGCATAGGTGGTTTGCGGGTTGTTGCCCAGCCAGACGAAGACCAACGGTGCTGCAATCGCGCCTACCCCGAACGTCGCGTTCAACAGGCTGAGCATTGCAGGTCCCCGCGCGCCAAACGCCCGCAGCATCTGCGGGTTGAACACCGCCGTCGCGCAACCGTATCCCACGCCAAACACCACAGCCCCCGTAAGCGTCAGCCCCCAACTGGCTTGTGCTGCAAGTGCCGCCATTCCGGCCGCCATCAAGGCAAGGACATAGCGTGGGGTGATCTTCGCGCCATAAACAAACATCGCGCTGACCCCGATCAGACATCCCACCCAATGCGCCGAAACCAGCAGCCCCGCGCCGTCCACCGTGATGCCGAAGATCCGCGAAAACGCTGGCAGGGCTGGGCCATAGAGTGACTGTCCTGCCCCCATCAGAATGAAAGTCGCAAGTCCCGCAAACAGCAAGGCCGCGTTGGCCCTCATCAAGTTTTGCACACGTGTCTCCTGTCGATAGGACGGTTTCTCCCGGCGCATCGACAGTGTCAACGCCTGCCGGATTAGCGTCAGGCGAATGGCGTATGTTCGTGTTATATCGCCCAAACGTCGGGCAATCGTGCGTCAGCGCACCCGCACGGACGCCCGCGCCGACCGCCCTGCCGCATCAATCACTGACAGGGTGACAAAGCCTGTGCCAGGCAGGGCCAGCATGGCCTCTCGCCCCGTTTGTGCCATCGCAAGGGGCACGCCATCGGCCATCCATGTGAAAGGCGCAGTGCCCCCGCGCACCCGGACCAGTAGGCCATCGGGCAGAAGTTCCACCTCGGCCCCGTCGGGCGGAAAGGCCACGGCGGGGGCATCCTGCGCGGCCTGAAACGCAGCGTTGCGCGACCGGAAGCGTTGCAGGGGCAGTGGGAGTTGCGCGTTTGACACCAGCAGGGTGGAAGGCGGGGCAGGGGCTTGTGGCGCAAGGTCGGGCTTAAGGCGGGTGAACGCCTGAAACAGCACCGGGGCGGCAAGGTCTGCGCCAAACACCCCTGGCACCGGGGTGCCATCTGCGCGGCCCAGCCAGACGCCGATCACGTGGCTGCCATCAAAGCCAATGGACCAGGCATCGCGGTGCCCATAGCTGGTGCCGGTTTTATAGGCCAGCCGATTTTCCGGTGCCCCCGGGGGCGGCGCGAGGCCCGCCAGGATGTCGCCGACTTGCCACGCGGCAACGGCGGACAGCACCCGCTGACCATCCTCCGTATTCCCCGACAAGCGGTAGGTCAGGGGCCTTGAGACTCCACCCCGTGCGATCATGGCGTACATCTGCACCATATCTTGCAGGGTCACCCCCACGCCACCCAAGGCGACCGCCAGCCCCGGCTGATCCCCCGGAACCAGAACCCGCATGCCCGCCTTGTCCATGGCCGACAGCAGTTTGGCGGGGCCAAGTGCCTCGGTCAGGGCAACCACGGGGATATTTAGCGACATCTGCAGCGCCTCACGCACGCGGATGGTGCCGCGATAGATGCGATCAAAGTTCTGCGGGGCGTATGTACCGAACACGGTGGGGCGGTCTTCCACCATGGTTTCAGGATGGGTCAGACCCTCGTCAAACGACAGCCCATAGACCAGAGGTTTCAGCGTGGACCCGGGGCTGCGCATGGCGGTGGTCATATCGACGAAGCCTTGCCGCAGGTCCGCCTTGAACGCAGATGAACCGACGCTGGCCAGAATCTCACCAGATCGATGGTCTGCCACCACGAAGGCCACTTGCAACTGTTCGCCGCGCCCGGCCACGGCTTGCACGGCCAGAGCCTCCAGCTTGATCTGCAAACTGCGGTCGATGGTCAGGTCGTGGCGGGCGGCACCCGGGTTTTCAGTTCGGGCACGGTCGGCCAGATGGGGGCTAAGCGATGGAAAGGGTTTGCGCAGGCCGGGGACGGTTTCGGTCAGGGCAGCGTTGCCCGTGTCAGGGTCCAACACCCCGTCCCGCACAGCTCGGGCCAGCACGCGGTTGCGGGCAGCAGTGGCACGGTCGGCGGCGCGGTCGGGGCGGCGGCCCTCGGGTGATTGCGGGATGGCGACCAGCAGTGCGGCCTCTGCAGGGGTCAGGCGACCCGGTTCCTTGCCGAAATAAGACAGCGTCGCCGCGCGCACGCCTTCCAGATTGCCGCCAAACGGGGCGAGATGCAGGTAGAGTTGCAGGACTTGATCTTTGCTCAACCGCCGTTCTAGCGCCAGAGCGACGCGCATCTGTCGTAGCTTGCCCGCGACTGCTCCGGTGCCCGACTCCTCTAGCAGCCGCGCCACCTGCATCGTCAGGGTGGACCCGCCAGAGATGACTCGGCCGTTCCACACCGCCTGCAAAACTGCCCGCAGCATCGACCTTCCGTCTACGCCGGGGTGGGTGCGGAAACGGCGATCCTCATAATCCAGCAACATTTTGATGTAGCCCGCGTCTACCCGGTCGGGGGCGACGGCCAGCCGCCAGCGGCCATTGGCAACCGTGTAGGCGCGCAACAAATCGCCATTGCGATCAAGTACTTCTACCGAGGTTTCAACCATCAACGGGGGCAGGATGGTGTGGTCGATCCAATCATTGACCGCGTCACGGCCAAGGGCCGTCAGCCACAGGCCGACAGCCCCCGCCAATATCCAGCGCGCGCGCATCACTCGGTAATCGTCACCGTGCCCGCATCAGACCGAGCGCGGAAATCGGGGCGGTACATATCCTCGACGGACGCTGCCGGATGGTGGAACACCCCCGGCGACACGGCCCGCACGACATAGGCCAGACGGAAGGCGTCCGCTGACCGCCAGTCGATAGCGGTCAGGAAACGGTCCTGCCGGAACTCGGAGTGGGCGACCTCGACTTGCGTATCCAGCCAGGCGAAGGCCGCAACTGACCCACCTGAAATCAGGTTCGGGTTGTCAATCTCAAACCCGGCGGGCAGGGGGTCTGCAACCATCAGGCGGGCTTCGGAATTGCCAAAGGGCGTGACCTCCAGCACCGTGACCAGACGGGTGCCTGCGGCTACATCGGCCAGTTCCATCTCTGTCCCATCGAGGCTGTAGTATTTGCGGGTGATGGAATAGCCGTTGCCTCCCGCAGGTTCCGCTGCCTCTGGCACGCCATATGCAGTGATGGTCAGGGTGGTATCTGCGCCGTCGTTCTTGACGACGATGGGCGTGGCTCCGCCGTCCAGCACCCGGACCAAGGGCCCCTCGGCGGGTTTGCCGTCGATGGTGATGCCAGCAGCGCTCGGGCGGTCGATCAGGGCGTTGGCGGCAAGCAAGGCCCAGGTTGCCTCTTGCGTGGACCGGTTGCCGCCAGTGGTGGCAATCTGGTCGGTCAACGCCTCGCGGTCCACAGCCGTAGACCCGGCCTCGACCGCAAGCGTCAGCACTGCCGCTGCGTCGCGGTAACGGGTGCCGTAATCAACGCGCCAGACTTGTTCTGTTTCTGGTCCCGACTGCGCGTCCAGCTTGGCCCCGGCCTTGCGGAACATTGCATCTGCGCGGACCTGATCGCCGTAGGACGCAAGTGCCGCCCCAAGTTGCGCCTGCGCAATCGGCGTGGCAAAAGCATCGCCCTTCACATCGGCATAGTAGCGCAAGTCGCCAATCGCCGCGGCCCCTTCTCGCGCCAGAACCATCAGCGAATAGGCCAGTGCTTCACCCCCGCCATTGGTTTCTCCGTCAAAATCGGGCGCGTAGTTCACCTGATTGCGCAATGCGGCCAAAGCGTTACGGAACGCCAGATCAGGCACGGCAAAACCTTGGGCACGGGCACGGCTGAGGAAGTCGGTGACATAGGCATCCAGCCACAGATCGCCATTCCCCGGACCCCACAACCCAAACGACCCTTCGGCTCCTTGGTTGGTCAGCACCTCGGCCACCGCCTGATCAATCCGGGTCTGGATATTCTCGGCCCCTTTCAGGTTCATCACCTGCGCCACCTCGTCGAAATACAGCAGGGGCAGCGCGCGCGAGGTGATCTGTTCCGTGCAGCCATATGGATAGCGGTCCAGCGCCGCCAGCAGGCCGGGTGCGTTCAGCCGTGCCAGCGGACCAACCGCCATGGTGGCGGTGGCAGACCCCGGCACCAGACCGGCGAAGGCGGCCTGATCGAAGGTAAAGGATTGCCCATTGGCAAGGTCAAACCGGGTGATCCGCGCCACCTCGGGGTCGTTCATCTGCACCGGGATGGTCAGAGTTTTCTTCAACTGTCTGCCGTCAGGTGTGGTCAGCGCTACCTCCACCGTTTGTAGGCCAACTGCCCCTGCGGTGACGGGAATGGCATAGACAGCCTTGGCCTTGTCGCCAAGATCGAACCCGGACGGCACAGAGCCAAGGGTCAGGCCAGAGGAGGAGACATCAAGGCTCATGCGGCCTGATGGTCCGGTGGCATGGACGATTTCCAGCAGCAGGCGCGACTGATCGCCGGGGGAAAGGAAGCGCGGCAGACTTGCCGTGACCACAACGGGATCGCGTACCAGCACATCGGCCATCGCTTGGCCTACACCCTTGGATGACCAGACCACAGCCATCACCCGCACGGTCCCGTTGAAGGATGGCAAGTCGAACGACGCGCGGGCATAACCGTCGTTGCCAACCTGCAACGGGCCGGTGAAATAGGCCACCAGTTCTTCGGTCGGGGGCGGGGCTTGAAGGCGGGCCTGCGCGCCGGAATCGCCGCCAGACCGCACGGTGCCTTCGGCCCCGTTCAGCCCGTCAATCAAGCGGCCATAGACATCGCGGATACCCACACCCAGCTTGCGTTGGCCAAAGTAATGTTCTTGCGGATCAGGGGCATCGAACCCGGTCAGGTTCAGGATACCTACATCGACGACGGCAATGGTGGCATAGGCGGCATCGCCGGGGACCAACCCCGCGACCTTCACGGCCACCTCCATCGGGCCGCGCGGGGCAGCCTCGGCGGCAGTTTCAATCGTCGCTTGCAAGGCCCTCTGACCCGGTTCAATCGACGCATACGTCAGGCCAAGCGCGCGGGCCGGGTTGCGGCCAGCGGCCACATCCATCGGGCGCAGAACAGATGCGGTGACATAGACGCCCGCACCCCATTCATCCGTAACGGGCAACGGGATCAGATTTTCGCCCTCTTTCACTTCAACCGCCTGCATGGCAACCAGTCTGTTTGACAGCACGGTAATCAGCGCTGTGCCCGCCGCGCGCGGCACGATGCGCAGCATGGCGGTATCGCCGGATTTATAAGCCGGCTTGTCAAGGCTAAGCTCCAGCGTATCGGGCGTGGCAGAGGTGTCTGCAGGGGCATACCAGCCTGCGTAGAAGGTGGTCGACGTTGCGGCAACCGAGCCGTCCGAGCGTTCTACCAACAGCTCGTACTCGCCCCAGGTGACGGGCGCGGCTATTTCCGACGGCCCCGTGCCAATGTCTGCCTGACCTTCGGCCACGAGCGCGCGAGAGATCACAGGCTCCCAGTTCCAGTTACCAGAGTTTTGATACCATTGGTAATTCGTCTCTATCCGCGTCAGACGCCAGGTCACCTGCATCGCCTCGGGTTCGCTGTCAAATCCGACCCCGATCAGGTTGAACCTGGCATCGGAGCCTTCGGCCACCACATCGTCAAACAGCGGCTTAACCCCGATCATCGCCTGCGAGGGGGTCAGCAGTTTTGTGATCTGGCGTTCCACCGGGCGGCCCGATCCTTCGGCCACCCGCACTGTAAAGCGAGCCTCCAGCGGGCGCATCGGGTCTTCGATTTGCGGCAGTGCGACGGGCAAGGTGGCGTTGCCATCGGAGTCGGTCTTGCTGCCGGATATCGATTCCATCCGTGCGTCAAAGGGCGCGTCGTGGCGGCCAAAGACATAGCCCGGAAAGGCGGTCAGCTCTTTGGCGGCGCGCAGCAGCACCTCACCTTCAATCGCAAGATCGGCACCGGGGGCACCGAACAGGTACTTGGCTGCGATAATCAGATCGGCAGCGTCCCCAAGGCGCAGGGGCGCGTCGGTCAGCGACAGGGCAAAGTCGATGCGTTCGGGCAGAAAATCCTCAACCAAGAAGGTTTTGGCGGCCAGCGGCTCTGCCTCCAGATCTGCCAGTACCTCCAGCCGCCAGACGCCGCGCGGGGCAATATCAGCAATCGGCAGGGCAAAGACATGGCCGCCGGCTCCACCATCGGCGACTTGCGCGCGGGAATATTCCACGCCATCCGGGCGTTTCAGAATGGCGGTCAGCGGCAGGCCTGGCAGGGCGGCGGCGGCAGGGTCGCGCGCCAAGGCGGTGGCATACACAGTCTCGCCAGCGCGGTAGGCCCCCCTGTCGGTGGTCAGGAACACATCGACCGGAGGGGCAGGTTCGCGCCCTTCAACGCCCCGATCTGACAAATCAAATTCCGGGTCGGCCAGCGACAGGAACGCGATATCATCGGCCCCGTCTTTCGCCACAACCATCGCAGGCGCAGACGACCCCACCCCGCGCGTCAGGCCCGCATCAAAGCGGGCGTAGCCCATGGAATCGGTTTTTACGCTGCTCAAAACAGTATTGGCGCGGTTCAGAAGGTCAACGGTGACGCCTTCCTTGGCATCTGCCGTGCCCAGACCGCGCACGAACACATGCAGGCCATCGACGCCCGAAAGGGTCGTCAGCCCCAGATCAGATACCACAAACCACTGCCAGCCCGCGGGGGTCACATAGGGGTCAACGCCCGGCACGGCGGCTTTCAGCGCGTAAATCCCGGCGGCTTGGCCTTTCAACGCCTCCTCCATCGGCAAGCGGGTGGTCACGTCGGTGTTGACCTCCATCCCCACACTCGCGGTGCCGGACCACAGCTTTTCGCCGACCTCATCGGTGAAATAGCTTTCCTGATAGTCAGGCATTGGCGTTCCAAAATAGCTGTTCTGGATGGCGCGCAGCAAATTGCGGTCGGTGACGCGGAACAGGGTCAGGTCCAGCTTATCAGCATTGACCGTTTCGACCGGAACAGCAGCCCCGGCAGTCTTTGGCAGTACATAACCACGCCCCGGAAAGCGCACCCCGGGGCTGCGGTCGCGGACATAAGCGGTGATCGGCACCGATTTCGCCATCACCTGTCCATCCGCCGCAGGCAGCCCTTCGCGGAAAGTCACAGTATAGCGCGCGCCATGCTGGACGCCCGCCACACACAATTGCCGCCAACCCCCCGTTTCCACCGTCAGGCCGGGGTCGGACAATTGCACAAAAGTGGAATAATCCACCCCTGCCGTTGCCAGATCTTCCGAAAACGTCGCGCAGATGCGCGGACGAGCCAGGTCGGACTGGACGGTATTTTCCGATATGCGAAAACCGTACAGGCCCATGGCGCTGTCTAACAGTGTCGCAGTGTCTTCGCGCGGGGCAAGGCTTTGCGCAAGGCGCAGGGCGGTAACCGTATCACGCCCCCGGCCCAGCCGTTCCAGCGCGTCGGCCATCGTGACCAAGGCGGTATGCCGCAGGGGCGCGCTTTCGGCGCGCAGGTAGGCGTTGATAGCAGATGACACTGCCCGGTCGAGGTAGAAATTCTGATCGTTGGATGGCGGCTTGCCAACTTCCAACTGCAACCTTGCATAGTCCGCCCAGCTTTCAGGCGCGTCCGACAGATTCAGCGCAGCCCCGATAAAGGCTGCAGCCTGCACCAGATCGCCCCGTGCCTCGGCCTCTTTTGCCGCTGACAGGTGCTCTTCGACCGACCATGGCCCGGTCGTGTGCTGGCGTCCAAGATTGGCGGCCTGATCGTAGGCGTTCTGCACATCGCCATCCGACAAAAACGCCAATTCCGCACGGCGGGCTTTTGTATCAGCGGCTGGTGTGGCGGCAATCACATAGGCGGAATAGGCCCCCTGAAAGTAGGTACCTTCACCGGGGCCGGATTTCACAAAGCAAGACCCGTTGCGGGTGTTGAAGGTGTAGGCTGTGCAGCGCGTATTGGTCAGGCAGGCGCGCTCGCAGGCCTCCAGCGTGGTGTCCAGACTTGACGCGATATCGCCGCCCGGCAGGTCTTGATCCTGCGTCAAGACTGTGCGCCGTTCAGGGATCAGGTCTTGTGCGGGGACAATCGAGGGAAGGGTCAGAAATAGGACCGCCAAAGTCGCTGTTAGAAAACCACGCATCCTGAAATCTCCTGCCTTGATGGGCGCAACGTCGCATGGTGCGGGCGTCTGTGGCAAGTCAACTTGCGTGACAATTCCCGTTAAGCCCGTGTTCATATTGATGCGCCAAATTGGTCGCTGACGGCCGGGGTCTGGCCCCGGCACAGCGCATAGAATGTCGATACAGGGGCCGAATGGAACTCGCAGAACGTCTGGCTCAAGAACGGCGGGGACGGCTGGCAGCGGAACGGCTGCTGGAACAAAAACAACGCGAACTTTTTGCTGCAAACGAAAAACTCGCTCTGCACGCGCGGTCTTTGTCGGACCAGATCGTTGAACAGAGGCAGGTGGTGAAATCGGCACTGTCCGAGGCTGAGGTGCTGAAAGGCCAGAA
>JANNNF010000215.1:0-11943 GCA_031398405.1 Rhodobacterales bacterium
TAGACAAGCCTTCGGGGCTTTTGATGGATTTGGTTTTTACAGTCACCGATTCAGATCAGACCCATATCCTGCTGGCGGGTTGTCGGAAACCAGGCAACAGGCGATAAGGCAGGGATCACTCGGCGTATCTGAAAGGCTTGATCCTATGCTGACAAACCGCGATATCGTGGACCTGACCACCTTTCGCCAGACGCTGCATCTGTACCCCGAGGTTTCGGGGGCTGAGGAGCAGACCGCGCGGCGCATCGTTAATGCCTTGGCGGATGTGGAGCCCGATACGGTGATCACCGGCCTTGGCGGGCATGGGGTGGCGGCAGTCTGGGCCGGGGTGGAGCAGGGGCCGACTGTCATGTTCCGGGCGGAGTTGGACGCGCTGCCGATACTGGAACTGACCGGGTTGCCCTATGCCTCAACCCTGCCAGGTACGGCGCATCTGTGCGGGCATGACGGGCACATGGCCATTCTGCTGGCTGTGGCGCGGCTTATTGCGCGTCGGCGGCCTGCACGGGGGCGGGTGGTGTTGCTGTTCCAGCCGGCCGAGGAGGATGGGGCGGGGGCTGCGGCGGTCCTTGCCGATGCGCGCTTTGCTGGGATAGCACCCGACTGGGCGTTTTCCCTGCACAATATGCCGGGGGTGCCTTTGGGGCAGGCGATGCTGGCGGCAGGGCCTGCAAACTGTGCCTCGATGGGATTGAAGATCATCCTGACCGGTAAGACCGCCCATGCCGCACAGCCAGAAGCGGGGGTGTCGCCTGCGCTGGCGATGGCGGGGCTGATCCCGGCGTTGATGGCGCTTGGGTCTGGAGGTGAGGTTGGGCCGGGGTTTCGGCTGGTCACTCTGACCCATGCGCGGATGGGCGAGCCTGCATTTGGCATTGCGCCCGCGCATGGCGAAGTTTGGGCCACCCTGCGCACCCGCGACGATGCCGACATGGCGGATCTGGTCGACGCTGCCGAGTCCATGGCCGAGGAACAGGCCCGTTTGCACGGTCTGGAACTGGCGTTGAGCGTCCATGACGCCTTTGCCGCCTGCGGCAATGACGCCGAGGCCACGGATCATCTGGCCAAAGGGCTTGCGGCGGCGGGCATCGGGCAGATCACCGAAGGATTGCCATTTCGCGCCTCCGAGGATTTTGGGCGGTTCGGGGCCGGTGCCAAGTCGGCCATGGCGTTTTTAGGGGCGGGCACGGGAGTGCCGATGCTGCACAACCCTGATTACGACTTTCCGGACGCGCTTATCCCGCAAGGAGCAGCGCTGTTTGACGCCGTGCTGCGCGACATTCTGGGGTAAGCGTGCGGTCAAAACTGCGCGGCCTGCACGGATATGGCCTTGCAGAAGGGTGCCATTGTGGTGCTTTCCTGTACGCGAGACTCTACCCGCCGCTGTGCGGGGCCATAACCGGGGCCAGACCTGCATCCAGACCCCGGATCAAAACCAAAAAGCGGAGCCTGCCCAGATGACTGCCCCCAATGTGACTGCCCCCACCCGTCTGCGCCTGAACGATGGTCACTATATTCCTGCCCTTGGGCTTGGCATCTGGCAGGTGCCTGCGGATGTGACTGAGGCGACCGTCGGGCAGGCCTTGGCGCTTGGCTACCGGCTGATCGACGGGGCGGCGATTTATGGCAATGAGGCGGGGCAGGGTGCGGGGTTGCGTCAGTCTGACGTGCCCCGAGATGACGTGTTTGTCACCACCAAGATATGGAATGACCAACAGGGCTATGACAGCACGCTGCGCGCTTTTGATGCCAGCATGAACCGGCTAGGGCTGGAGACGCTGGAGCTGTGTCTGATTCACTGGCCCACCCCTTCGCAGGACCGTTATGTGGACACGTGGCGCGCGCTGATCCGGCTGCGTGATGATGGGCGGGTGCGGTCGATCGGGGTGTCGAACTTTCTTGGCGATCATCTGGAACGGATTGTCGGCGAAACCGGCGTGGTGCCGGTGCTGAACCAGATTGAGTTGCACCCCCGCCTGCAACAAACCGACCTGCGCCGGTTGCACGACGCCATGGGGATTGTAACGCAAAGCTGGACACCGCTGGGGCAAAGCCTGTCGTTTGACTCTGCGCCCGTTCAGGCCGTGGTGGCACGCACCGGCAAGACGCCAGCGCAGGTGATCTTGCGGTGGCATCTGCACTTGGGCTGTTCGGTCATTCCCCGGTCTACCCATGCCGGGCGTTTGGCGGAAAACCTTGATCTGGGCGGGTTTGATCTGACTGATGCCGAGATGGCAGCGATGGCCACCTTGGATGCGGGCACCCGGACGGGGCCTGATCCGGCTGTGTTTGGTTGATTCGGGGTGGGTAACATTGTGGTTCCCGAGCTTGTGGCGGTTGATCTGGCAGCGGCGCAGCGGCATTTGTGCGATGTGTTCGGCTTTACCGTTGATGGCAGCCTGATGCGGCTGGGGTCGCAGGCTGTGGCGCTGCGGCAGGGCGAGGGCGGGCATGGGGTGATCGATCATCTGGCGCTGTCGGTGCCCGATCTGAATGCTGCCGCCACAGAGATGATGGCACGCGGGGCGGAAATAGAGAGGACGACGGCGGACGGTCCACAACTGATCCCTGAATTCTGGCGTGGGGGGGTGCGGTATCTGTTTCTGACCGGGCCAGAGGGCGCGCGGATCGAGTTGTGCCAAAACCTCGCCGACCCGCAGCCGTTGGGTCACGACCATATCGGCATCCCCTGCACGGATATCGCGGCGTCTGAGGCGTTTGTTCTGGGTCTTGGCGGGCGGCTGGTGGCATCTGTGACGTTGACGCGGGCGGATGGCGTCACGCAGGTGCGGTTTGTCGAACTCGCGGGCGGGCTGCTGGAGTTTTATATGGCCCCTGTGATGGCGCCTGTGGCTGCGCATGGGTTCTGGAGCCGCCTGCTGGTGCCGGGGCTGGCGGCGGCTGTCACCGGGCCGGATGGGCTGCAGTTCGCCCCGCTGTAGACCCTTTTCCCAAACGCCCCACCGGGTTAAACGGTTGATATGCGCCAGACCCTGACCCAGATCTATGACGGCAAAGTGGCAGCAGGCACCCTGCGCGCTGACCCTGCCCAAACCGCGGTCCTTCCGGTGCTGGAAGAATTGCGGGTGTGGCTGGAGGCCAATGCGACCCGCAAGGTCGGGCTGTTTGCAGGCCTGTTCGCCAAGCCCCTGACCCCGCCGCCGGGGGTGTATCTGTGGGGCGGCGTGGGGCGGGGCAAGTCTATGCTGATGGACCTGTTCGCCGAGGCCACGGAAATTACCCAGAAACGCCGGGTACATTTTCACGCCTTCATGCAGGACATTCACAAGCGCATCCATGAGGCCCGCAAGACTGGGGTTGAAGACCCGATCGCCCCTGTTGCCGATGCGGTGATCGCGGGCACACGGTTGTTGGCTTTTGATGAGATGCAGATCACTGATATTACCGATGCGATGATCGTGGGGCGGCTGTTTGAACGCTTGTTTGCGGCAGGGGTGGTGATTGTAACCACCTCAAACCGTCCGCCGGAAGATCTGTACAAGGACGGCTTGAACCGCGCGATTTTCCTTCCGTTCATCGACATGCTGAACACCAACATGCAGGTGCTAAGCCTTGCCAGCCCAAATGATTACCGCCAGCACAGGCTTGCAGGTGCGCAGGTTTATTTCCACCCCGCACGGTCGGCAAAGGGAGAGATCAACGCCATCTGGTCGGATCTGACCGGGGGGGCGGCGGGGGCGGTGCTGGCCCTGCCGGTCAATGGCCGCACGGTCGAAGTGCCGCGCTTTTCCAACGGGGTGGGGCGGGCAACGTTTTGGGAGTTATGCGCCAAACCGCTTGGCCCTGGCGATTTTCTGGCCATCGCCCATGCAGTCCGGGTGCTGATTTTGGAGGATATCCCGCAGCTTTCGTCAACCAACTATAATGAGGCCAAGCGCTTTGTCACCTTGATCGACGCGTTGTACGAGGCGAAGGTACGGCTGATCTGTTCGGCCGCCGATGCGCCTGAACGGCTGTACATCGAAGGCGCGGGAAGTTTTGAATTTGAACGCACCGCCAGCCGTCTGCGAGAAATGCAGGGGGCGGATTGGGGGGAATAGCGCGATGATGGCGCCGGTTTTGCGACTTTTGATCCAACCCCGCCACAGCGCCAGAAAATCCCCCCACACTGTCCACATCTTTGCCATGATTGCCCCCCATCGTTTCCCAATACATGGCAATCCTGCCGGAACATGAACGCTTGGGCCTTATCGATGACAACGCAAGATAACTCTGTCCCCGCAAACGGACTGCGCACATCGGCGCTGTATTATGAAGATCTGGCAGGCAAGGTCGTGTTGCTAACCTTCTTTCTGTGGCTGCTGTCCAAATCCTTGTCAGCCATCACTGGGCTTTTGATGCAGCCAGCGCATGATCTGACCTGGTATCTGGGGCTGATCTCGCACACCACGTCGTTGGCGTTTGTTGGGCTGGTGGTGGGGCTGACCGTGACCCGCAAGGCCCCGGTCGATGTAGCGGCGGGGTTTGAGGCCCGGATCAGTTCGTTCTTTGGCACGTTCATTCTGCTGTCGCTGATCGCAGTCCCCCGTGCGCAAGTGGGTGAGGTGCAGGCCCTGATCGCCACCATCCTGATCATTGTGGGCACTGTGTCGTCGATCTGGTGCCTGTGGTGGTTGGGGCGCGCGTTCTCGGTGATGGCCACCGCGCGCGATCTGGTGATTGCCGGGCCATATGCCCATGTGCGCCACCCGCTATATTCCGCCGAGGCGATTACCGTGGTGGGCGTGATCTTGTTCAACGGCAGTCTGGGGGCTGTCCTGGTGGGGGGAATCCAGTTTTTCTTCCAGTACCGTCGTATCCTGAATGAAGAAAAGGTGCTGGGCCGCGCGTTTGAAGGTTATGCCGCCTACAAGGCCACCACGCCGATGATCTTGCCGCGCCTGTTCTGACCGCTGTACCCGTACCCCGGAGACGTTGATGGAAATTCTATCCATGATTGAGTGGCGCGCCATCCTGATTGCCGCGCTGGTCTTTATTCCGCTGGAACAAGTTCTGGCGCTGCATGAACATCAGAAGCCTTGGCGGCGCGGCTGGATGAACGATGTGTTCTACTTGCTGTTTAACGGCTTACCGATCAAACTGGGGTTTGTCGCGTTGCTCGGCACCGTGATGATAGGGGTCGAGGCGCTGGTGCCCGCAGGCCTGCATGTCTGGACGCAAAGCTGGCCCCTGTGGATGCAGGTTCCGGTGGTGATCGTGCTTGCGGACCTAGGGTTTTACTGCGCGCATCGCACCTTTCATGCAGTGCCGTGGCTGTGGCGGTTTCACGCGGTGCATCATAGCATCGAGGAGATGGATTGGTTGGCTGCCCACCGGGTGCATCCGGTGGACCAGATTCTAACCATGTCGGCCTCGCTGCTGCCCGTTTATGCGCTTGGTTTTGATCCGGCGGCGATTGCGATTTATGCGGTGATCTACCATTGGCAGGCGCTGCTGATCCATTCCAACGTCAAGATCAACTTTGGGCCGTTGCGCTGGATCGTGGCCTCGCCGCAGTTTCACCATTGGCACCATGCCGATGAACGCTTTGCCTATGACAAGAACTTTGCCGGGCAGTTACCGATAATTGATGCAATTGCGGGCACCTTGCACATGCCATCACGGATGCCACATGGCTATGGCTGTGACGACCCGGTGCCCGACCTGTACCACCAGCAGATGCTGTATCCGCTGTTGCCGAAAGTTACGCCTGCAACGCCTGCCAAATCAGTCGCAGCGCCATCGCAGTAGAGGTGATCACCAGCAACGGCTTGATCAACCGTGATCCTACGCGCAGGGCCAGTCGCGCCCCAAGCGCCGCCCCGGCAATCTGGGCCATCGCCATGCCAAATCCCATCCCCCACCACATCGACCCCGATGCGGCAAACACCACCAGTGAACCCAAGTTTGATGAAAAGTTCAGCAGCTTTGTATGCGCCGTGGCCTGCAGCACGCCGTAGCCTGCCAGCATGACAAACCCCAACATGAAGAAACTGCCGGTGCCCGGCCCGAAAAACCCGTCATAGGCCGCAATCAGTGGCACGGCAGTAAAGCTGAACATTGCGGGCGTCATCCGTGCCACGCGGGCGTCGTCGGTCAGCCCGGGTTTGAAGGCAAAGAACAAGGCGACGGCGACCAGAATGGCCGGCATGATCAGACGCAGCACCGCCACCGGCATCAGATGCGCTGTCAGCGCGCCCGCGGCCCCTGCAACTGCGCTGATGGCCGCCATGCTCAACTGATCTTGCAGCCGCACCTGACCTGCCCGCGCATAGGTGATCATCGCGGTGCCTGCGCCAAAGGTGCCTTGCAGCTTGTTGGTCGCCAAAGCCTCAATCGGCGTAGCACCCGCCAGCAGCAAAGCAGGCACCGAGATCAGCCCGCCGCCGCCCGCGATGGCATCGACAAATCCCGCAAGAAACGCGGCCAGCAATAGCCAAAGGGCGATGTCGCCTGCAACCTCAAACATCAATTATCCAATATCAAATCGCTTTGACACACACCCGACGACGCGGCCATCTTTCAACTGGTAAGCCGACTCTTGTGCGTAATCGACAAACCCGCGGCGACTGTAATAGCTTAGTCCAGCCATGTTATCGCCGCGGATCGTTGCATTGATGGCTTTGATACCGAGGCTTCGCGCGACGGACAGCGTGGCCGTAAACAGGGCAGACCCCGCGCCGGTCCGCTGCCGATCCGGGGTCACGTAGCTGCCAATATCAGCCCAATTTTCGGGCAAGGCGGGGTGATGACCCAACGATTGAAAACCGATCAGGCCAAGGTCATCTTCGGCCACATGGCTACAGATAACCCCTGGTCCGTTGACGTAATGCGTTGCGACAAAGGCTGCGTCATACTCGACCTCATGTGCTGTGGTGTCGCCGATGCGGATGATCCGGTTTTGCACTTCTGACATGGCAGCAGCATCTTGCAGAGTGGAGGGGCGTATGATCATGCAGCAAATTCCTCGCGCGTGTAGCCTTGCAGATACAGCAACGCCGTCAGGTCGCCATGGTTGATGCGGATCTCGCATTGGGCAGCGACGGCGGGTTTGGCGTGCAGGGCGACGCCTGCGCCTGCAAGACCGAGCATACCCAGATCATTTGCGCCGTCGCCGACCGCGATTGCGTCTTGCGGAGTCAGTTCGAGGCGGGCGGTGATGTCTTGCAGGGCGGCGACTTTGGCGGCTTTGCCAAGGATGGGTTCGGCCACGGTGCCGGTCAGTTTGCCAGCGGCAATGTGCAGCACATTGGCGCGGTGTTCGTCAAAGCCCAAGACCTTTGCGATGGCCCCGGTGAAGGCGGTAAAGCCGCCTGAGACCAGCGCGGCATAGGCCCCTTGCGCCTTCATGGTCGCCAGCAGCACCGCTGCCCCCGGCATCAGGGTGATCCGGTCGCGGATGACTGCGGCGACTGTGGCCTCGGGCAGGTCTTTCAGCAGGCCGACCCGTTCGCGCAGGGCTGCGTCGAAATCCAGCTCGCCGTTCATCGCGCGGGCGGTGATGCCCGCGACATAAGAGCCAACTCCGGCCTCGTCGGCCAGTTCGTCAATACATTCCTGCTGGATCATCGTGCTGTCCATATCGGCGATCAGCAGGCGTTTGCGGCGGTTGTCCGTGGCTTGCACCGCCAGATCAATGCCCATGGTTTGCAGGCTGGCCCACACCTCCCAACGGTTAGCGGGCATCTCGGCCACGGCAAATTCCGCCGCCACCCCGGGGTCGAGCCAGACCGCGTCGCCGCCGCCCCAGGCATTGCGCAGGGATTCGACCGTCACCCGGTCCAGCACCGGGCGGTTGGGGTTGGTCAGAAGGGTGGCTGTGAACATGAGGGCATCCGGGGCGAGGGTGTCGCAAATCTGCGCTGATGCGGCGCTTTACGACGAAAATCACCCTTGCGCCAGCCCACGTCCCCCCTTAAACGCGACAGCGGGACACCCTTCCCCAACGAAGGGCATTTATCTGTGAGGATACCATGGCTGATCTGATCGCCCCGGCTGCGCGCCCGGCTAACCCGCGCTTTTCTTCTGGCCCCTGTGCCAAGGTTCCCGGTTATTCCCTAGAAATGCTTGGTGACGCGCCCCTTGGCCGGTCGCATCGTGCCTCCGTTGGCAAAGCCAAACTGAAGCAGGCGATTGACCTGACGCGTGAGATTTTGGGCGTGCCCGCCGATTACCGCATCGGGATTGTCCCGGGTTCTGACACTGGCGCTGTTGAGATGGCGATGTGGTCGCTGCTTGGGGCCCGCCCGGTTGAGATGCTGGCATGGGAGTCATTTGGCGAAGGCTGGGTCACGGATGTGGTCAAGCAGTTGAAGTTGGACGCCAAGGTCAAGATCGCGCCTTACGGTCAGATCGTGGATTTTGCGACTGTCGATTTTGATGCCGATGTGGTGTTCACCTGGAACGGCACCACCTCGGGCGCGCGGCTGCCAAATGGCGATGCAATCCCGGCAGATCGGGCTGGCTTGACCATCTGCGATGCGACGTCAGCCGCGTTCGCGATGGATTTGCCGTGGGACAAGTTGGATGTGACGACATTTTCCTGGCAGAAGGTGTTGGGCGGTGAGGGCGCGCATGGGATGATCATCCTGTCGCCCCGCGCAATAGAACGGCTGGAAAGCTATACCCCCGCATGGCCCCTGCCCAAGATTTTCCGCATGACCAGCAAGGGCAAGCTGATTGAGGGGATTTTCGTGGGCGAGACGATAAACACTCCCTCCATGCTGGCGGTGGAAGATTACCTTGTGTCGCTGAAATGGGCGCAATCTGTGGGCGGGTTGGCCGGGCTTGTGGGGCGGGCCTCGGCCAATGCGCAGGTGGTATGGGATTTCTGTGCGGCCAATCCGTGGCTGGTCAACCTTGCCGAGACGCCTGCGATTGCATCCACCACTTCTGTTTGCCTCAAGTTCAATGACACGCGGATCAAGGATGGTGAGGCGTTTGCCAAGGCTGTGGCCAAGCGGCTGGAGCAAGCGAAGGTGGCTTATGACATCGGTGCCTACCGCGACGCACCTGCCGGTCTGCGCATCTGGTGTGGCAGCACGGTGGAAACCAACGATGTGGCCGCCCTGATGCCGTGGGTTGCCCATGCGTTTCATGCAGAGATCGCTGCGCAAGTTTGATCAGGTGACGGCGGGGGCCAACCCCGCCCACCCCTCCGTTGGGCGGGATCAACCCCGCCGTCCCCCTTCATATATTGGAGTCCACAATGGCCCCCCGCGTTCTTGTATCCGACGAACTATCTGAAACTGCTGTGCAAATCTTTCGCGACCGTGGCGTCGCGGTGGATTACATGCCCAAACTGGGAAAAGACAAAGACGCGCTTGCCGCGATCATTCATCAGTATGATGGTCTGGCGATCCGGTCAGCCACCAAAGCCACCGAGAAGCTGCTGGCGGCTGCAACCCGGCTGAAAGTTATTGGCCGCGCGGGGATTGGCGTCGACAACGTCGATATTCCGGCGGCGTCCAGAAAAGGCGTGATCGTGATGAATACGCCGTTTGGCAACTCTATCACCACCGCCGAGCATGCGATTGCGATGATGTTTGCGGTGGCGCGCCAACTGCCAGAGGCCAATGCCTCTACCCACTCCGGCAAATGGGAAAAGGCGCGTTTCATGGGGGTGGAGCTTTTCAATAAAACCCTCGGCGTCATCGGCGCGGGCAACATTGGCGGGATTGTCTGCGACCGTGCCATCGGGTTGCACATGAAGGTCGTGGCCTATGACCCCTTCCTGTCGGAAGAACGCGCCAAGCAGATGGGCGTGACCAAGGTGGAATTGGACGAATTGCTGGCGCGGGCAGATTTCATCACTCTGCATGTGCCGCTGATCGACAAAACCCGCAACATTCTGTCGGCGGAAAATCTGGCGAAAACCAAAAAGGGCGTGCGCATCATCAACTGCGCGCGGGGTGGCTTGATTGACGAAGCGGCTTTGGCGGCGGCACTGAAATCCGGCCATGTGGCAGGGGCGGCGCTGGATGTGTTTGAAGTGGAACCTGCCACTGACAGCCCGCTGTTCAACCTGCCTAACGTGGTTTGCACGCCGCATCTGGGGGCATCGACCACCGAGGCGCAGGAAAATGTGGCGCTGCAAGTGGCAGAACAAATGTCAGATTACTTGCTGACGGGGGCTGTGCAGAACGCGCTGAACATGCCCAACGTGACGGCGGAAGAAGCCGCCGTGATGGGGCCGTGGATCAAGCTTGCCAGCCATCTCGGTGCTTTCATCGGCCAGATGACGGACGAACCGATCAAGGCGATCAACATTCTGTACGATGGCACCGTGGCGGGGATGAATCTTGCCGCGTTGAACTCGGCGGTGATTGCAGGCGTGCTGAAGGCGCAGAACCCCGATGTGAACCTTGTGTCTGCGCCGATCGTGGCCAAAGAGCGTGGAATCCAGATCTCGACCACACGGCAGGACAAGACCGGCACGTTTGACGCTTATATCAAGGTCACGATGGTCACGGAAAAGCGGGAACGGTCGGTCGCGGGAACTTGTTTCAGCGATGGCAAACCCCGGTTCATCCAAATCAAGGGCATCAACATTGATGCCGAGATCGGGGCGCACATGCTGTACACGACGAATGAGGATGTGCCCGGGATTATCGGCCTGTTGGGCATGACCATGGGCAAGAACAATGTCAACATCGCCAACTTTACCCTTGGCCGGTCTGGCGTGGGGCAAGAGGCGATTGCCATCCTGTATCTCGATCAGGCGATTGACCCTAAGGTAATCGACACGCTGGAAGGCACTGGCATGTTCCAACAAGTCAAAGCCTTGCAGTTTGAGGTGGCCTAACCTCTTCCTGTTTCCGCTTTGCTGACATACGACTGGGGTCGGGGATGATACCCCGGCCACATTCCTAACCCGCAGGCTACTATGCGCAGCTATGCTATCGGTGATATTCACGGCCACCTTGATCTTTTGCAGGCCATTCATGCCCGCATTGCCGCCGATCAGGCGGTTCACGGGGCCGCTCCAGTTATTCATGTCGGCGACCTTGTGGATCGCGGCCCCAACAGTGCGGGGGTTGTCGAATATTTACGCGCCGGGATTGCGGCGGGTGAAAACTGGGTGGTGCTGAAGGGCAATCACGACCGGATGTTCACAGGCTTTTTGGCCAACATCAATCACCACGATGAAGGGCTGCGCTCAGATCTGTCTTGGCTGCATCCAAGGTTGGGTGGGGGCACCACGCTTGCGTCCTACGGGGTGGCAAACGCCAGCGACCGGCCTCTTCTGCCTGTGCATGCTGAGGCCTTGGCGGCGGTGCCAAACAGCCACCGCGCGTTTCTGGAAACGAGGCCTTGCTGGCATCGTCATGGTGAGGTGGTGTTTGTCCACGCAGGCATCCGCCCCGGCATCGCGATGGAAGATCAGACCGAGGTGGATCTGGTCTGGATCCGCAAAGGCTTTCTTGACGACACCCGCGATTTTGGCCCGCTGATCGTGCATGGCCACACCGCCTTGGATGCGCCCACCCATTATGGCAACCGCGTGAATATCGACAGTTCCGCCGCCTATGGTGGCCCGCTGTCCGCCATCGCGCTGGACGGGCGGCAGGTGTTCCAGCTGACCGACGCAGGCCGGGTGCCGCTGCTGCCGACGGTCTAGGGTTCGGAACGCGACGTTAACAGAACACCGCCGTTATGGTTTGGGATCTCCGCCATGTTAATTAAATTACTGCCCGCCTCTTGCCTTTTCGCGCTGGTTTTTTGCAATAGCGCCCAAGCGGAAATGTCCCAATGTGTCGCAAATCTTGGCGGGCAAAACCTGTATGTACAATTCGACACTGACTCTGTCGAGTATCGCTCGTTTCGTGAAAAATGGAGCCCACTTGCACCTGATTGTCCTGCCGAAGCAATTATTGCGAGGCTTAAACCTGAGGTACAGCCAGAGCATCGAGATGGATATTGCTTGCTCACCGATCCCGAAAC
>JANNNF010000250.1:0-2468 GCA_031398405.1 Rhodobacterales bacterium
GTTCTCGTCGGGTCGTGCGTCGTTCGGTGTCGGTTCTCGGGGTTCGAGGTTCGGGCGGGTCAGCGAGCAGCCTGCACGCGCGGCAGGACCTTGTCCACGAACAGCTCGAGGCTGGCCCATCCGGCGTCGGCCGGGACGCCGGTTCGATTCGTCATGGATGATGCGGCCAAAGCGGGTGACATCGCCCGCCGGCAGATCGCCTTCGGCCAAAAGGTCTGAAAACGCGCGGATTGAGGTCATAGGCGTGCGCAATTCGTGGCTGATCTGGCCAAGAAAGGCGTCCTTTTGCACTGACAGATCGGTCAGCTTTTCATTGGCGTCGCGCAAGGCGCGCGCGATACGGGTCAGCTCCTCTCGCTGACTTTCCAGCCGGGCGGAATATTCCATGATCTGCGCAGTTTCATTGGCGACGGCCATCAGATCCTCTACCGAAACCGTGGCGCGGCCCATCAGTTGGCTGATCATCGCATGGGCGGTGGCGGCCCCCACCGACCCTGCCAGACGACGTTCCAGACCTGCCACAAATTCCGGGGTCGGGTCGGGCAACATGCCGTCTTTGCCCATCGCGGCGGCCCCGGCCTCAAAGAACACCTGCGCCTCGTCATCGCCAAGGATGCGCTGCGCCATAACCAGCAACGCCTCGGGTTCTGCCCTCCCTTGCGCCCAGATGCGCGGACCGGTGCCGCCGTCAAACACATTGACGAAAGCTGCCCCTTGCAGCCGTTCGACCGGGCCGGGAAAGGTCAATACTGACCCCACAAAAAACGCGGTGGCGTTCAGGATCAGCGACCAGAACAGCGCGTGCATCAGCGGGTCCATCGCTTGCACCCCGAACAGCCCCTGTGGGCGCAGCCATCCAATGCCGAAGGGGCCTTGGTCAAACACCGATTGCGAAATCACCGCACCCGCGCCGAAAGATGGCAAGAACAGCGCATAGGCCCAGACCGCAAAGCCAAGGCTAAGTCCCGCAATCGCTCCGGTGCGCGTCGCCCCACGCCAGAAGATGCCGCCGAGCATGGCAGGCAAGAACTGTGCCACACCAGCGAAGGAAATCAGCCCAATGGCCGCCAGCGCCGCCGACCCGCCAGAAATGCGGTAATACCCGTAGCCAAGCGCCAGCACCCCCGCGATAGACAGCCTGCGCGCCAGCAACACCACCCGGCGCAGATCGCCCGACACATCCGTGCTGGGCCGGAACCGCAGCCACAGCGGCATGACGATGTGGTTTGATACCATGGTGGCAAGGGCAATCGCCTCGACAATCACCATCGACGTGGCGGATGAAAAGCCGCCGAGGAACGCCAACATCGCAAGTCCGCCCCGCCCTTCGGCCAGGGGCAGGGTCAGCACGAACATGTCAGGGTTGGCACCCGCAGGCATCCGGTCCAGACCCATCACGGCAATCGGCACGATGAACAGGCTCATCAGCATCAGGTAGGCGGGGAAGGCCCAACTGGCCCGGGCCATATGGCGGGTATCGGCGTTTTCGACCACCATCACCTGAAACATCCGCGGCAGGCAGATCACGGCGGCGGCGGACAGGAAGATCAGGCCGGTCCAGCGCCCCGGCTGAACCTCCCATGTTCCCAGATCGGACGCGGCGATCTTTGTCAGCATCCCCTGCGGTCCGCCCGCCAGACCCCAGACCACGAAAATGCCGACCGCTACCAGCGCCACCAGCTTGACCACCGCCTCAACCGCGATGGCTGTGACGATGCCATGGTGCTGTTCCTTGGCATCCAGATTGCGGGTGCCGAACAGGATGGTGAACAACGCCAGCCCCCCCGCAACCCAGATCGCGGTGTTCTTGGCATCGGGCGGGGTCAAACCGTCCGGCGTTGCCGAGGCAAAGACCCCGAAGGACTGCACAACCGACTGCAATTGCAGCGCGATGTAGGGCGTGGCGGCAATAACCGCCATCAGGGTCACGATCACGCCAAGCAGATTGGATTTGCCAAACCGGCTGCTGATCAGGTCAGCAATAGAGGTCACACGGTGCTGCCGTCCGATCACCACCAGTTTGCGCAACGCCCACCACCAGCCGACGAACATGATGGTAGGGCCGAAGTAGATCGTCAGAAATTCCAGCCCCGACCGGGCGGCGTATCCAACCGCACCGTAAAACGTCCATGCCGTACAATAGATCGACAGCGACAGGGTGTAGACCAACGGAGACCGCAGCCAGCCAAGACGGCCCGCTTGTGCGCGGCGTTCGACGATGAAGGCGACGCTGAACAGGAACACCACATAGGAAACGCAGGCAAGGACGAGCAGGTTGAACGGCATCAGTCGTCATCCTGTGTTGCGTCCTGTTCGGCACTGGCCGACAGACCGGGGGCAAAAGTGGCGGCCACGCCGATCAGCAGCACCCAGATGCCAAAGAAATAAATCACATCGCCGCCGGTAGCCCGCGGACCTGCCGTCGGGGCCTGCCACAGCAAAGGCAGGATCAGAAACAGAATCGCAAA
>JANNNF010000269.1:0-2196 GCA_031398405.1 Rhodobacterales bacterium
TGTCTTTCGAGTGGCCGTCTGCAAAAGCAGGTGCCGACAGTGCCAAGGCGGTGGTCAGGGCAAGAAAGGTTCTGCGGATCATTGGTGTCACTCCCAAAAGGATCGTGCCGATATTGGCATGCGAGATATAGGTTTGGCAGGGCGGTTTGGTTCACTCCCACTTTTGCGTGTGCAGCCCTTTGCACGGGCTGGTCGCGCCCTAAGCCGCGCCCTTTGCCAATTTCTAGTCATAACCTTGTGACCGGTCGTTATGTAACGTGACCGCGACTTTCGCGAAAGGGCCTGGGTACGGGCGGATGTTACAGTAACGTGGCGCAGTTGTGAGGTGGAATGTTTTGCCTTTCGCGCGGGCGCTGTCATCTTGAATTTCAAAGAACGTGCAAGGAATATAACGATGGCGAAGGCACTGAATTGGTCGGACGTGACGCCAAAGGCGGCATGGCTCAATCGTCGGACTTTGATGGCGACTGGCATGGCAGCGTTGCTGCCGGTGCCGGGGCTGGCCAAGATTGAGGCCGCGAAAAGTGTGCTGTCTACTGATGAAGCTCCCAACACACTGGAGGAGATCACCAGCTATAACAACTATTACGAGTTTGGTTACGGCAAGGAGGATCCGGCCGCCTACGCTGGCAGCCTTGTCGTGGACCCATGGTCTGTTGTGATTGACGGGTTGGTGGACAAGCCCGGCACCTATGGTTTGGCCGATATCCTGAAGGACGCCCCATTGGAGGAGCGGATTTACCGGTTCCGCTGTGTCGAGGCGTGGTCGATGATTGTGCCGTGGATCGGCTTTGAGCTGTCACATTGCCTGAACAAAGTAGGAGTGCAGTCGGCGGCCAAGTATGTGGCGTTCGAAACACTGGTGCGCCCCGAACAGATGCCGGGACAGCAATCATCGGGGGGGATCGAGTGGCCCTACCGCGAAGGGCTGCGGCTGGATGAGGCGATGAACCCGCTGACCATTTTGGCGACGGGGTTGTATGGTGAGCCGATGCCCAACCAGAACGGTGCGCCGATCCGGCTGATCGTGCCGTGGAAGTACGGCTTCAAAAGCATCAAGAGTATTGTGAGGATCAGCTTGGTGGCCGAGATGCCGCAGACGACGTGGAACATCCTGCAACCGAGCGAGTATGGGTTCTATGCCAACGTGAACCCGGGCGTCGATCATCCGCGCTGGAGCCAGGCATCAGAACGGCGCATCGGGGCCGGGCTGTTTGGTGGGCGGCAGGAGACGCTGATGTATAACGGCTATGGTGATCAGGTCGCCGCGCTGTATGCGGGGCAGGACTTGGCGGCGGATTACTGATGTCTGTCGTGGACCGGGTCAATGCACTGTCCCGCAAAGTACCGAGCTGGGCCATATATAGTGCAGGGGCTTTGCCTGCGCTATGGCTGCTGTGGCTGGCGTTGTCAAACGGGCTGGGAGCGGACCCGGTCAAGGCCATTGAACGGGGCTTGGGAGAGCGCGGGTTGCAGTTCCTGATTGCCAGCCTGTGCGTAACGCCGTTGCGGTGGGTCGGGGTCAACCTCATCAAGCATCGCCGGGCAATTGGGCTGATCGCGTTCTTCTATATCGTGCTGCATCTGGTGGCGTGGGTCTGGCTGGACATGGGGCTGCGCTGGGCAGAGATCGTGGCCGACCTTTACAAGCGGCAGTATATCATTGTGGGAATGATCGGCTTGCTGGCGATGCTGCCGCTGGCAGTTACCTCCAGCAGCCGGGCCATTCGGGCCTTGGGGCCAGTGGCATGGGGGCGACTGCACAGGTTGGCTTACGTGGCCGGAATAGCAGGGGCGGTGCATTATCTGATGCTGGTGAAGGTGTGGAGCGTGGAACCTTTGTCCTATGCAGGCGTTGTTGCCGCGCTGTTGTTGGCCCGGGTGTTCCGAAGCCTGTGGCGGCGGGGCATGTTCGGGGCAAGGATCGCCTGAGTCTGTGGATAAAGCGCCGGGGCCGTTAAGAAAGTTGCGCAAACCGGGCTGACCGCTTGGTCAAAATTTCGCCAACCCCAAGATTTCACAGAATAATCAGGATTTATGAAGAAAATACGATATCAGGCGATTTTTCCTCTTGCGGGTTTTGTTGGTGCGGCCTAAACACCGCCTTACCGAAGCGGACCAGCGACGGTGACGGGGAGAAGCGGCGGCGGAAGCGGTCGGGACGATCTGGAAAATCTGAAGATAAGGCCTTCGAGG
>JANNNF010000162.1:0-4935 GCA_031398405.1 Rhodobacterales bacterium
ATGGGTGCGATGAACCTGATTGACGCCTGCATTGATTGCAAGGTCAAACGGGTTGTGGCGCTATCTACCGATAAGGCGTCCAGCCCGGTAAACTTATATGGTTCAACGAAACTTACATCTGACAAATTGTTTGTGGCGTCCAATTCCTATGGCGGCGAACATGGCAGCCGCTTTGCCGTGGTGCGTTACGGCAATGTGATGGGGTCGCGCGGGTCGGTCATCCCGTTCTTCATGTCGATCGCCGAAAAAGGCGTTTTGCCGATTACTGACCCCCGGATGACGCGGTTCATGATCAGCCTGGATCAGGGGGTGGAACTGGTCTGGCACGCGTTTGAGGATATGGAGGGCGGTGAGGTATACGTGAAGAAAATCCCCTCGATGACCATCACCGATATCGCCCGCGTGGTAGCCCCGGGTGCGCGGCAAGAGGTGGTCGGCATCCGCCCGGGCGAGAAGCTGCACGAGCAGATGATCGGGGCAGAAGACGCGCCGCATACCTATGAATATCCTGAACATTTCAAGATCTTGCCCGCAATTCACAACTGGTCGGCCAGCCCGGTGCGGATCAAGGACGGGGTGAAGGTTGCCGAAGATTTCACCTACGCCTCTGACACCAACCCCGACTGGATGACTGATGCAGACTTGGGCGTCTGGATTGACGCCCACCGCGCAAAGATCGGCGCAATCTGATGATACCCTATGGCCGTCAGGATATATCGCAGGACGATATCGACGCTGTTGTGGCGGTGTTGCGGTCTGATTTTCTGACCCAAGGTCCACTGGTGCCGCAGTTTGAAGCGTCGGTTGCCGCGTGGTGCGGGGCGGCTCATGCGGTGGCGGTCAACTCGGCCACCTCGGCCTTGCATATCGCCTGCATGGCGCTGGATCTGGGGCCGGGGGATGTGCTGTGGACGGTGCCGAACACCTTTGTGGCCTCGGCCAATTGCGCGCTGTATTGTGGGGCGAGCGTTGATTTCGTCGATATAGATCCGCAGACATTTGTGATGAGCGTCAGTGCGTTAGAAGTGAAACTTAAAGCATCACATGAAGCGGGTCGTCTGCCGAAAGTGATTGTGCCGGTGCATCTGTGTGGGCAGTCTGCCGACATGGCACCCATCGGTGCGCTTGCGCGCGCTTATGGTGTCCGGGTGATAGAAGACGCCAGCCACGCTATCGGTGCCACTTATCAGGGCCATCCGGTGGGCGATTGCCGCTACAGCGACATCGCCGTTTTCAGCTTTCATCCGGTGAAGATCATCACCACTGCCGAAGGCGGTCTGGCCACAACACAAGACCCGATTCTGGCCCGCAAGATGGAACTGGCACGCAGCCATGGCATCACCCGCGACACGGCCGAGATGACACACGCGCCCGATGGACCATGGTATTATCAGCAGATATCATTGGGTTACAATTATCGCATGACGGAAATGCAGGCAGCACTTGGCCTGTCGCAAATGGGGCGACTGGCAGAGTTTGTCGCGCGCCGTCAGGCGATTGCGGCGCGCTATGATATGTTGCTGTCAAACCTTGCGCTGGACCGCCCGGTGCAATCGCCTGACACTGCGTCAAGCTGGCATCTGTATGTTATCTGCGTTGCAGCAGAGCGACATAGCCAGGTGTTCGATGCGCTGCGCGCGGGCGGGATCGGGGCCAATCTGCATTATATTCCGGTACATACGCAGCCTTTCTACCGTGATATGGGCTTTGCGCCGGGGATGTTCCCGGCCTCGGAAGCCTACTATGCGTCTGCCATTTCTATCCCGGTCTATTACGGCATGACCGACGCCGATCAGGACCGGGTGGTTGAGGTGCTGGCCGGGGCGCTGGCGTGACGGTTTGCGTCATCCCGGCACGGGGTGGGTCCAAGCGCATTCCGCGCAAGAATGTGGCGCTGTTCCATGGCCGCCCGATGATCGCGTGGAGCATTGCGGCGGCGCAGGGGTCGGGAATGTTTGACCGGGTCGTGGTGTCAACCGACGATGCCGAAATTGCCGAAATCGCGCGCGAGCAGGGGGCAGAGGTGCCGTTTGTACGGCCCGCAGAGCTTGCCAATGACCATGCCGCGACCGTCCCGGTCATTGGTCATGCGGTGTCGGCGCTTGGATTGGGGGATGCCGTTTCCGTCTGCTGTCTTTACGCGACGGCCCCGTTTGTGCAGGCCGCTGATCTGGCCGAGGGGCTGGCGTTGCTCCGCGGGGGGGCGGTCTATGCGATGGCGGTGACACGGTATGACTATCCGATCCAACGGGCCCTGCGGCGCGGGCCGGGGGGCGAGGTGGCGATGATGCACCCGGCCCACATGCAGACCCGCAGTCAGGATCTGGAACCGGCTTGGCATGATGCGGGTCAGTTTTACTGGGCGAACGCAGGGACTTGGAGCGCAGGGGTGGCGGTGTTTGGCCCCGGCGCGCATGGCGTGGCGCTGCCATCGTACCGGGTGATCGATATTGACACGCCCGAAGACTGGACACGGGCCGAGGCCCTGTTTGCCGTGCTGCGATGAAGATTGTCATTCGCTGCGATGCGTCGGTCGCAATCGGGACAGGGCATGTGGTGCGCTGCCTGACGCTGGCGCGGGCGTTGGCCGAACGGCGGCATCAGGTGAGTTTTGTGATGCGCGACTTGCCGGGCAACATGTGTGACAGGGTGGCGGCGGCGGGGTTTGCGGTACATCGTCTGCCCGCACCGAATGCCCCCTATGACCCTGAACCGGGCACACCGGTTCACGCAGTCTGGGCCGCAGTTCCGGCCCGCGAGGATGCCGAACAGACAGTGGCTGCATTGCATGGAGAGACCCAGGACTGGATCATCCTTGATCACTATGCATTTGATGCAGAATGGGAAATCCGGGTGCGCGAGGCCTGTGTGCGTCTGATGGTGGTGGACGATCTGGCGGACCGTCCGCATTTATGCGAACTGCTGACCGACCAGAATTTGGGCCGTCATCGGGCGGATTACAATGGGTTGCTGCCAGATGCCTGCCGCCGTCTGATTGGCCCGCAATTCGCGTTGCTGCGCCCTGAATTTGCGTCCCAGCGGGCGGCCGTCTTGGCAGACAGACCAAGACGCGGTCTGAACCGGGTGATCATTGCCATGGGGGGAATTGATGCACCGAATGCCACAGTCACTGTGCTGGCCACCCTGCCACAGGGGCTGGAGGTCACAGTCGTGATGGGATCGGCGGCGCCGCATCTGGATGTCGTACGCGCACTTGCGGCCCAAAAGGGCGCGCGGGTGCTGGTGGATACTCCCGATATGGCCGACCTGATGGGTTGGGCGGATGTTGCGATTGGCGGGGTGGGCGGGTCTGCGTGGGAGCGCAGTGCGCTTGGGTTGCCGACGCTGATGGTGGTGCTGGCGGACAATCAGGCCCCGGCGGCAGCTGCGCTTGCGGCCACCGGGGCTGCAGTGCTGATCGGCCGGGCAGAGGATGCTGGGCTGGCTGCGGCGCTACACGCGGCGCTGGCCGATCTGGCGGCTCCCGGCGCGTTGGGGGCAATGTCGGCGGCGGCGGCGGCCCTGTGCGATGGTGGCGGCGCGCCGCGCGTGCTGCGTGCGCTGGAGGCCGCGCCGATGCACTTGCGCCCCGCCACACTTGTCGATGCGAAGCGGATCTGGAATTGGCGGCAAGCCAGCGACTCGCGCCTGTTCCGGTCGGGTGCCAACCCCGACTGGCCCGACCACGCCGCTTGGTTTGACCGTGCGCTGGCTGACGCCAGCCGCAGACTTTACATCGCCGAAACGGCGGGCCGACCAGTGGGGCATCTGCGGCTGGATTGTACCGGCGTCTCCGGCACTGTCAGTCTGGTGATCGACCCGGACTACCGGGGACAGGGCATGGCGGTGCGCATGCTGGCCGCAGCCGAGGCCGAGGCCCGCCGCCTGCATCTGGGCGCGCTGCGTGCCGAGGTGCACCTGAACAACGCGGCGTCGCGCACGGCGTTCCGGCAGGCGGGCTACAGGCTGGAGGCTGAGGCGGACGGCTTTCTTGTGCTGACCCTCACCCTGTGACACCCTTGCCAATCGACCCGGCCCCCTCCATCTGAAACGGACAGTCAAAAGGACCATCCGCCATGACCCATGCCGATCTGCGTGAGATAGCGATTGCGGGCCGCAAGATCGGCCCCGCCTACCCGCCTTATGTGATTGCCGAAATCTCGGCCAACCATAACGGCAATCTGGACGCGGCCTTGGCGCTGATTGATGTGGCGGCAGCGGCGGGCGCGTCGGCGGTCAAAATCCAGACCTACCGCGCCGATACCATCACGCTCAACTCTGCGCGGCCTGAATTTCAGATCACCGAAGGGCTTTGGGCCGGGACCAGCCTTTACGCGCTGTATGAAAAGGCCCACACGCCATGGGAGTGGCACCCCGCCCTGTTCGCGCGTGCCAAGGCCCGTGGGATCACCATGTTTTCCTCGCCCTTTGATGCCACCGCGATTGATCTGTTGGAGGATCTGGGCACCCCCGCCTACAAGATTGCGTCGTTCGAAGCGGTCGATTTGGCGCTGATCCGCTATGCGGCCAGCACGGGCAAGCCGATGATCATTTCCACGGGCATGGCTGATGGGGAAGAAATTGCCGAAGCCGTGCAGGCCGCGCGCGACGGCGGCTGCCGCGCGTTGGCCCTGCTGCACTGTGTGTCGGGGTATCCGGCCCCGGCTGCCGACTACAACCTGCGCATTCTGGCCGACATGCAAGCGCGGTTTGGCTGTGTGACCGGGTTGTCAGATCACACGTTGGACAACACCACTGCGATTGCGGCGGTGGCCTTGGGTGCGGCAATTGTCGAGAAACATTTCACGCTGGACCGCAACGGCGGCGGGCCGGATGACAGCTTCTCGCTGGAGCCTGCCGATCTTGCGGCACTCGTCAGCGGCACCCGCACGGCGTGGGACGCCATGGGGACGGTGGATTACGGCCGCAAAAGCA
>JANNNF010000298.1:0-6594 GCA_031398405.1 Rhodobacterales bacterium
ATCGCAATACGCGGGCCATATAGGCAGGTGCTATTTTTTCATGGTCTGCGAGTTCAGCTGTTGTGGCAAAGTCTCCTAGGTCTAGCATGCGCTTCCATCTAAACGCGCGAGCCAGCGCCGTGACCAGTGTGTCGTCGGTGCTGCGCAGTGCCCTCAGGCAGATGCATCTTCTTGCGCCCGCCGCGTTTCACGATCCGGAAAGGGAGATGCACGGTGATGGTGTCAGGGATCGGCGGCGAGATCGTCATGCCGCCGCCCCAACTTCCGCGCGCATTTCGCGGGCATGCCCAGCCAGCCCGTCCATTCGCATCCGCACGTTCAGACTGTCGATGTCAATGTCGACCCGTTCGACCAGAAGCGTCACGAGGCGCCCTTGCTCGGCAGGGAATAATTCGTCCCATAGCGGATCAAGACGGGTCAGCGTTCTCCTGCCTCAACCTCGCTCATGGCGAATTCATTTGCGCGGGCCGCTTTCCAAGTGCCGCCACAATCTCGGGCTGCCGGAACACGGCGCGCAACTGGTCGATGACGGCATCTTCGATTTCACCCGCGGATACGGGGGGCGAGGATCACAGATCAGGCGGGCTATGTCGCGCGATGGGAATTCCTGCGCGCAAATCCCGGCAGCGCCTCGTGTCCTACGAGCGGGTGTCAACAGCACGGCAGAAGCCGAGCGGCTTGACCGTCGGCATCATGGCGCTGGTGGCGCAGGCGGAGCGGTGGCGATTTTGAGGTCGACCAAGGAGGCGCTGGCTGTCGCCAAAGCGCGCGGTGTCAGGCTGGGCAACCCGAACGGGGCGGCAAGCCTCAGGCGGGCGGGAAAAGGCGGTGTGGTGCGGCGGTGGCGGCCAACGCCAACCGTTTCGCGACCGACCTCGCCGAGGTGATCGCAGACATCCGCGCGTCCGGTGCAACGTCGCTTCGCGGCATCGCCACCGCGTTAAACGACCGGGGCATGATGACGCGGCGGGGTGGCTCGTGGCAGGTGTCGAACGTGCGGAATCTGCTCGGACGGTTCATGGCAAGGTGAACTGCTCTGACATTGGCTGCCAGCGCGGCCCGCACAGGCGGTGCGAGTTGGTTGAGAACGACGGCACTGGCGCACCGACGCTGACAGACATCGGGGCGAGTTTCGCCATCGCGACGGGTAGGGTGCTGACCCTGTTTATTGCCGCCCCGCCGAATGGCAGTTCCGTCTGGGTGCGATTTGTGGATGAGGTATCAGGCGTGGTCTTCAAGTAGGAAACCGTTGCGGACCTGCCCGCCAACACGCAGTTCCTGTCGCCGCGGTTGTTCATGAACAATGTGGCAATGGCGGCAGCGGTCGCTTACGACTGCTCAGGGGTGTATGTGGAGACAAACTCTTGAAATATGACCACAGTTGGAAGTCAGTATGATTGAAAAGTAACCATCTCAGCTCCAGGATCTGTGTCAAGATTGCAAACTGTCGTCGTTCAAGACTGCAGCTCAACACCGCTTGTCAAATTCCGATTGCATGAGGAAGGGCAGGTCAGCTTGGCAGGCTGGGATGTTAGACGCGGTTTCTGAGTCGATTCCGACGTCGCGCGACGTATCTGCACTGACGACCTCGCTTTCCCGACGCCGATCATGCGCCCAACTGGCTGCTCTGAACCGGAGCTTGATCCCTCGCCGCGTGCGTCAAACCGGGTCCTAGAGGCGGAAATGGTCATTCAAAGAAGTTATGGCGCACGGCGTGATGAGTGCACTCCACGGTCTGGGCCTTTCATGCACCTGCAGTCGTCTCGACCGTCTTGACCGATACCGTGTCAGTTTAGGGTGGCATTAGTCCGCGCCTGACCCGCATAGAAAACCCGGTGGCGGCGTTAGTGTAGGAAGGAAGCCGTTTGCCTTCTCGTCAGCCGCATCTATGGTGCGTCGGGGCTCCCGCTGCCGAGTTTTCCAGCCAAAGTTCGTTATCGCGGACAATTGCCATGCTCTGCAGCAGCGGGGCGGCACAGGATCAACGCATGCGATTTGCGCTGGATCACACAAATGTTCCAACAGCAAAGTAGGCAAGCAAAGACACTCAGCCAGGAACAGCGGCCCGTCCGACGCCGAGGATCGGTCCGGTGGGTCGACCTGTGGCCGAGCCGCCTTCCTCCAATGTGATCTCGTAGAGCTGACCGACTATCGGGTTCGGCAGACCGTCCGCTCCCAGTGGCGCACTGGTGAACGCGTCAAGCACGCCCAGTGAAACCGGGCCTGTTTCTTCTGACCACTTGGTCCAGGCCTGCAGGCTTTTGCCGGCAGGCACCTCGTAAGTCACCAACGCAATGACTTCTGCTTCGCCGCCGCCAAAATCTTCGATCAAAGCAAAGGGTGCGCCGTTAGGGTCGAGCAGTACCGTAACCGCGATTGCCACGGAAGATGGCGCTTGCAGGAACGGCCAGGAAAGTCCGAGCGCAAGCAACAGTGCGGCCGCCAGACCCAGCGCCACCCGCCATGGTGCCCGATTTGGATTGACGGCAGATTCCCGTGCACCCGCCAACGGGGACACCGACAATGACTCTTTGACTGGCATGTCGGGCCACGCCTGAAGCCGCGTCCACGCGCCGCCGGGAAGCGCGATGGGCTCGGCATAGTCGTCGAGGTGTGCGAAGCGACGGGATGCCGCCACTCCAAGGTGTGCAAAAGCGCCATCCTGCGCGATGTGCAACTCAGTTGCGGACTGCTCGTTCAGGTCCAGCAAGCCCAGCAGATACTGATCGGCCAAGAATTCGTCGTCGGAAAATGGAGTCATCCCGCGCACTCCCGAAGTTGCTGCAGGCCCCGGCGCATCATGCTTTGACAGTTCAGAGCGGCGGTCCGGTGCGGCCGGCAATCTCGCCTTGGGAATAGCCATGGACGTAAGCGAGCAGGATCGCATGACGACGGCGCGTGTCGAGCGCTTCCAAGCAAACCCATACGGCGGAGGAGTCAACGACGAGTTCTTCCGGTTCAACATCCCTCGAGATGCTACGGTCAAACGCGACCTTGGCGTTGGCGACGACGTTGTGGAGATCAGCGCCGATTACGCGGTCAAATACGTCAGGCTGCCCTTCACCAGCGTCGAGGTCGGCAACGATCTTGCGCTCGACAGCAACACGATGGTGAGCCAGGACGGTGGACTGGTGGTTCGCTTACAAGCCGAAGACGACGCTGGCGCGCTGGTCGGCGCAGTAAGCCGGTTTGACGACCAGGGCATAACCTTCGAAAGCAATGCCAATTTCACCTTCGACCTGCGCGATCTTGTCAGCGGCGTCCAGCGGGGCGATCAGTTCGACGTCGTCGAACTGGGGACCAGTGGCGATGATAAGTTCAACGAAGCCGGTGAAACCGAGGCCCACTATATCAACGCCGGGATGGGCAACGACCGGTTGATCGGTGGCTTGAACAAGGACTTTCTGGTAGGCGAGATCGGTTCCGATCGCCTCGACGGACGGCAAGGCGACGATGCGCTCCTGGGTGGCGCGGATGCAGATGTCTTTGTCTTCAAGGGCGAGACAGGCAACGACCGGATCATCGACTTCGTCTCGGGCGTCGGCAAGATCGACCTCTCTGCGTTTGACATCGATTTTGGCGACATCCAAACCAACAAGTCCGGAACTGAGACATTGATCGCCGTGAACTCGGACGCCGACGCCGCCTGCGACTTTCAGGTCAGGTTGGCTAACGGTGCTACGCCAGTCGAGGCTGACTACATCTTCGCTTGATCCAACATAGACCGTCGACCCTGTGATCGACGGGCGACACTGTTTTCCGAGTGGAATTTTTGCCAAGTCGATCTGGGAACGGCCTTCATCTGGGGGCCGTTTTCCTAAATTGAAGCATGGTGCGGTTAATCTATCTCGCCCGCGACTGTTAACTTGCCTTGGCAAAGCTTTTTCATGCATATGGATGTGCCTAACTGTTAAACTGGCCCGATTGGCCATTACCATCCACCCTCGATCTTGCGTGGGCGCTGATCCGCGCCGCCCTTACCATCCGGATAGTCGGGCGCGACCGGCGCGCTAACTTCGCTGAATTCCGCTGTTTCCTTGACTGTCAGGCACAGAGTTGCGGCTTTAAAACTGTCATCCAGTTGTTGCGCGTTGCGCGCGCCCTTTGCTGATAGGCAGCGCGCAACTTAGGCAATCAGTATCGCGGCACTGACCCATCGCCTGCATGACCTTTGGCTGCTGCTCGCGCGAGGACCCGGATGTGGCGACGAAGGGCGCACCGAGCCTGATAAGCTCGTGCGCGATCTGCTCTGACGACCAGCCTACCGAAGGGATTGACACTTATCCTGAACGTGATGAAGCTTGGCTGTATTGTCCCGGACGGCTCTGTCCCCCAAAATGTTCTCAGGTGATGATGGGCTGATGAAGTCGAACTGAGATGCTAAGCATAATGAAGTCGGCGGAAGTTTATAACACAGATGTTCAGGCCAAAGAGCTGTTTTCGCCCACGCAGGCTTTCAGCCAGAAGGGACGGGGACGGACCACAGTCAACCGCGAGATGCACTCTGATTGTGTAAGGAGAGAAGCGTGAGCACGAAAGTTGCCTTGTTTGCGGACACGCCTGGTGATGAGTCCGATGTGCCGTGCGACGAGCCCAAGTGGAGCGAAGTTGATCGGATTACCGCACTCGAACGGCACGCAATCCTTGACACGGGGCGAGAGGCGGCCTTCGACGAGATTGCGGCGCTCGCCGCTGAGATCCTGGAAACACCCATCGCCGTGGTCAATCTCATCGCCTCCGACCGACAATGGTTCAAGGCCGAGGTAGGAATTGGCACGGACAGTTTGCCGCTTGACGTGTCAATCTGCCGACATGCTATCCTCCAGCCAGGCGTCATGGTGGTGCCAGATCTTGCACTGGATCCGCGATTCAAGGACAACCCATTGGTTCACGTCGCGGGGGGCCTTCGCTTCTACGCAGGCGCTCTTATGGAAACATCCGACGGCTTGCCACTCGGCACAGTATGCGTGCTGGCCCGCGAGCCGCGAGCCAATGGGATTAGTGACCGACAGCGCCGGACGCTGGCGATGCTGGCGAACCAGGCGATGGCACAGATCAAATTGCGGTATGCGAGAGAACAAGCCGAAGCGGGGGCACGGCGGCAGTCCTTCCTACTGGAATTGGAGGAGCACTTGCGCAGCGTCGCTAATCCAGGGTCTGCCATGGCGGCCGCCGCCGAGCGTTTGGGGCGTTACCTTGGCGTGGCGCGGGTTGGCTACGCCGAGATCGCAGATGAGGGCGGCATTAAAGTCGCCGTGATTGAAGACGACTGGGCCGACGGCGCCCCAAGCATCAAGGGTCGTCACCGACTGGATCAGTTCGGTGCGGGTTTCGCGGCGGAAATGCGCATAGGCCGCACCATTCGTGCCAATGACATCGCGACCGATCCGCTGTTCGTGGGAGCTGGAGCTGAGGCCTTCTCGGCATTCGGGGTTCGCGCCGCCATAACGCCGACGTTGGTAAAGAACGGGTGTCCCGTGGCCATGCTGTTTGTCCACGCAGAAGCACCGCGTCGGTGGACCGATGATGAGGTCGGGCTGGTTGAGGAGGTGGCCGAGCGCACTTGGTCAGCCGTCGCTCGCGCGCGTGCGGAGGCGGCTCTTCGGGACAGCGAATTTCGCTATCGGTCGGCATTGCGGGTTGGGCGGATCGGCAGCTGGGAGACAGATTACGCATGCGGTGTCCGTCGCTGGTCACCCGAAGGCATGGCAATGTTTGGGATCGAACTTCACGACGGGCTGGGTCGGGTCGGAGGGCCGGACGACGAGTGGCGTGCGGCGCTACACCCCGACGAGCGCGACTTTCCCGACACGCTGACACAGGACATCCACCACCTGGACCAGCGCGAGGTGGAATACCGCATCATGCGGCCAGACGGTAGAGTATGTTGGCTGCACGGTTATCTTCAAGTGCTTGAAAGGGATGCCCACGGCGGCGTCACTCGATCGCTCAACGTCGCAGCTGACATCACCGCCAGGCGCGAGGCCGAGGTCGCGCTGCGCGAAAGCGAGGAGCGGCAGGCCTTCCTGTTGCGCCTGTCCGATGCGCTGCGCCCGCTTAGTGACCCGCTGCAGATCCAACGATGTGCGGTCGTTCTGATGGGCGAACATCTAGACGTGAACCGCGTGGGGTATTTTGAGATCGGCCCCGACGAAGATCTGATCTTCCCTACCGGCACGTGGGAGCGCGGATTGCCGCCGCTGCCAGACCGGATGCTGATTTCGGATTTCGGTAACGACATCCGCAACGGGTTTCGGGCAGGCCGCACGATGGCATCCACTGATACCGCGCACGACGCAGGTTCCGAAGGCCACAAGGCGGCGGTGCAGGCGACCGAGGTCCGGGCCTGGATAGGAGTTCCTTTGGTAAAGGATGGCCGCTGGATCGCCACGGTCGGCGTTCACTCCGCCACACCCCGCGTCTGGAAGCCGAGCGAAATTCAACTCGTCGAAGAAGTCGCAGAGCGAACTTGGGCGGCCGTGCAACGAGCCCGCGCTGAAGTAGCCCTGCGCGAGAGCGAAGAGCTTTTCCGCAGCATGGCCGAGGCGATAGAGGATGTGTTCTACCTGATCGACTTGGAGCGCAACACACTGG
>JANNNF010000331.1:0-10459 GCA_031398405.1 Rhodobacterales bacterium
CAGCGGCGGGCGATTTCGACCGTGTTTTCCAGCGCCTCAGGCAGGTCGGCGACCAGGGCGCACATCTCGGCTTCGGAGTTGAAGTAATGCTGCGGCGTCAGGCGGCGGCGCGGGGCCTGCTGATCGACATAGGCACCGTCGGCAATGCAGATCAGCGCGTCATGCGCCTCGTACATCGTGGCTTTTGGAAAATACACATCATTGGTCGCCACCAGCGGCAGTCCCATGGCATAAGCCATCTCGACACAGCCGCGCTCGGATGCAGCCTCGGCCTCGGACAGGCGGCCGCCTTCACCGGGGTGACGTTGCAGTTCCACATAGAGCCGGTCCGGGTAGATCTGCGCCAGCCGCGTCAGCAGTTTTTCGGCCTTCGGCCCCTGCCCTGCGGTCAGAAAGCGGCCCAGCGGGCCATCCGGACCACCGGTCAGGCAAATAAGCCCTGCCGAATAGGTCGCCAGTTCATCAACGGTCAACTGCGGCAACTGCCCGCCTTTGCCGATGTAAAGCGCCGAGTTCAGCTTCATCAGGTTCATGTAGCCGGCCTCGGACTGCGCCAGCAGCACGATGGGCGCAGGCACGCGCGGGCGCTCGCCCGGGGCCGCCGGATCGTGCATCAAGGACACCTGGCACCCCACGATGGGTTGCAGGCCTGCCCCTTGGGCATAGACCGAAAACTCCAACGCGGCGAACATGTTGTTGGTGTCGGTCACGGCGACGGCGGGCATCCTGGCCTGCGCGCACAGCTTGATCAGGGCTTGCACCGGAACCGCGCCCTCCAGCAGGGAATGCTCGGTGTGCACCCTGAGGTGGACGAATCTGGGGGCTTGCGTTTTGGGCTGCATGACGCCAGCCTAGAACACCGGCAGGTCAAGCGAAAGACCGCGCGATTTAGCGGCAATTCCTGAAACTGCTTCCAGGTTTATCCGAAAGGTAGTGCTTGCCAGAATCCCACCGCGCAGGCTTGATCACGGATAAGGCGCAAAGCCAACTGCCAGCGAACCTGCTTTACGCCGCATCGGGCGGGTCCGCATCTTTGGCACTTATGGGGAGACCGCGGCAGGATTTACGATGTCTCAGTCAGCATTTCTGCTGAACGGTATGCCGGTCTGCGTGACGGGGCAGCCCCCAACGCGGACGCTGTTGGACTGGCTCCGCGAAGATCGCGGCCTGTGCGGCACCAAGGAAGGCTGCAATGAGGGCGATTGCGGGGCCTGCACCGTCATGGTCACCGATGCGGCAGGCAGCCGCGCGCTGAACGCCTGCATCCTGTTCTTGCCGCAACTGGACGGCAAGGCCGTGCGCACGGTCGAAGGTATTGCCGGGCCAAAGGGTGAGGCCCACCCGGTGCAATCGGCGATGATCACCCACCACGGCAGCCAATGCGGCTTTTGCACGCCCGGTTTCATTGTGTCCATGGCCGTGGCCCACCTGAACGGCCGCACCGACCATGACGACCAGCTTGCCGGCAACCTGTGCCGCTGCACAGGGTATGCGCCCATCATCCGCGCGGCAGAGGCGGCGGTGGAGGCCCCGGTGCCAGAGTGGATGACAACCGACACCCATTTCATTTTGGCACAAATATCCTCGGAGGGGTCCGGGGAGGCAGACAGCCTCTCCGGCGCTTTCCGCCCGCGCACCGCTGATGACCTCGCAGATTGGTACGCCGCCAACCCTGATGCCACACTGGTCGCCGGAGCGACCGACGTGGGCCTGTGGGTCACCAAGCAATTGCGGGAACTGGCCCCGGTGGCCTTTCTCAACGGAGTTGCCGACCTGCAAAAGATCGAGCCTTTGGGCGACACCCTGCGCATTGGGGCAGGCGTGACCCTCACCGACCTGCTGGCCGCGATGACCCCGCTTCACCCGTCCTTTGCCGAGTTGCTGCGCCGCTATGCGTCTGTGCAGGTCCGCAACGCGGCCACCATCGGCGGCAATATCGCAAACGGGTCGCCAATCGGCGATGGCCCCCCCGCGCTGATCGCCCTTGGGGCCACGCTGCACTTGCGCCGTGGCGACACCCGGCGCGACATGGCGTTGGAGGATTTCTTCATCGAGTATCGCCGCCAAGACCGCCAGCCCGGCGAGTTTGTCGAGGCCGTGACGATCCCGACCGATGCCCCGAATTTGCGCTGCTACAAAATCTCCAAACGGTTCGATCAGGATATTTCCGCCGTCTGTGGCTGTTTCAACCTGACCTTCGCGGATGGCATCGTGACCGACGCACGCATCGTTTTTGGCGGTATGGCGGGCATCCCGCAGCGGGCGGCAAAGGCAGAGGCGGCGATGGTCGGTCAGGCCTTCGGTCTGACCAGCATCGCCGCTGCCGCGCAGGCGATGGCGGGGGATTTTCAACCCTTGTCGGATATGCGGGCAAGTGCGGCCTACCGCCTGACCGTCGCACAGAACCTGTTGACGCGGTATTTCCATGACCTGAACGGAGTGCCGGTATCGGTGCTGGAGGTGGCCCCATGAGCATCGGCCTGTCCCTGCCGCATGACGCGGCCCCGCTGCAAGTGACGGGCGCTGCCCGCTATGTCGATGATATCCCCCTGCCCGGCAATGCGCTGCATCTGGCCTTTGGCCTGTCCACCCGCGCCCATGCGGTGATCGAGGCAATGGATCTGGCGGCGGTCCGGGCCGCGCCCGGCGTGGTCGCGGTTTATGCCGCAGCCGATTTTCCCGACATGCCCGATTGCAGCCCATCGGCCCATGACGAGCCGTTGCTGGCGGTGGACAAGGTGCATTACATCGGCCAACCGGTATTTCTGGTCGTCGCAGACAGCCACCTTGCGGCCCGCAAAGCCGCCCGTTTGGCCAAGATCACCTATGCCGATCTGCCCGCCATCCTGACGGTGGATGACGCCCTTGCCGCCAATAGCCGCTTTGAAGCTGGCCCCGTGGTCTGGGCCAAGGGCGATGCGGCCCATGCCATCACCACCTCGGCCCGTGTGGTTGAGGGCAGCTTTGAGGTGGGGGGGCAAGAGCACTTTTATCTGGAGGGACAGGTCGCCGCCTGCCTGCCGCTGGAAGGCGGCGATATGCTGGTTCATTCCTCGACCCAGCACCCGACCGAGATTCAGCACAAGGTCGCCCACGCCCTGCACCTGCCGATGTCTGCCGTGCGGGTGGAAGTGCGGCGGATGGGCGGCGGGTTTGGCGGCAAGGAAAGCCAAGGCAACGCTTTGGCCATCGCCTGCGCCGTGGCCGCCCACGCCACGGGTCGCCCCTGCAAGATGCGCTATGACCGTGACGACGACATGATGATCACTGGCAAGCGGCACGATCTGCGAATCCTGTACCGCGCGGGCTGTGATGATCAGGGCCGGGTCACCGGGGTGGAGTTCACTCATCTGGTCCGCTGTGGCTGGGCGCAGGATTTGTCGCTGCCTGTGGCCGACCGCGCCATGCTGCACGCCGACAACTGCTATCACCTGGCCGATATCCGCATTGAAAGCCACCGGCTGCGCACCAACACCCAGTCGGCCACCGCCTTTCGCGGCTTTGGCGGGCCGCAGGGCATGGTGGGGATTGAACGGGTGATGGACCACATCGCCTTTGCGGTGGGCCTAGACCCGCTGGCCGTGCGTCGCGCGAATTTTTATGACGCCATGGCAAAGGGTCAACAGCCCACCCCTTTGCCCGCGACTGCCCCCCTCGGCATCACCGATGATGCGGTGGCCTTGGTGGCAGACGGCGTTGATCTTACCTCGCGCGGGGCCGAAGCCGTGTCCCTTGGCCCCGCGCCCATTGTGCCACCGGGCGTACAGACCACCCCCTATCACATGCCGGTAGAGGATTTCATCGGTCATGCGTTGGTGGCAGAGCTGGAGGCGTCCTCGGGCTATCAAACGCGCAGGGCCGCGATTGCGGCATGGAACGCGGCCAGCCCGGTACTGAAACGCGGCATTGCGCTGACGCCGGTGAAGTTCGGGATATCGTTCACGCTGACATGGCTCAATCAGGCCGGGGCTTTGGTGCATGTCTATCAGGATGGCTCGGTCCACCTGAACCACGGTGGCACAGAGATGGGGCAAGGGCTGTTCCAGAAGGTCGCACAAGTGGCGGCGAGCGTGTTCGGCATCGATGCCGGGCAGATCAAGATCACCGCGACGGATACCGCCAAAGTGCCCAACACCAGCGCCACGGCGGCAAGTTCGGGGTCGGACTTGAACGGCATGGCAGCGAAGGCCGCCTGCGAGACGATCAAGGGCCGGATGGCCGCCTTTATCGCCGACAAGCATGGCGTGGCCCCTGCAGATGTGCGCTTTGCAGGCGGTTTGGTGCATGTGGGGGACAAAGCCTACGACTTTGCGCAGGTGGCCGGGTGGGCCTATCAGGCGCGGGTGTCGCTGTCCTCGACCGGGTTTTATGCGACGCCCAAGATCGTCTGGGACCGAGTGCGCGGCACCGGTCGACCGTTCCTGTATTTCGCCTATGGGGCGGCTGTGACCGAGGTGGTGATGGATACCTTGACCGGCGAGAACCGGATTTTGCGGGTGGATATCTTGCATGACACTGGCACAAGCCTGAACCCCGCGCTGGATATCGGGCAGGTTGAGGGGGCTTATGTGCAAGGCGCGGGCTGGCTGACAACTGAGGAGTTGGTGTGGGATGGACGCGGCGACCTGCGGACACATGCGCCCAGCACCTACAAGATCCCCGCCTGTTCGGACCGGCCACGGGTGTTCAATGTGGCCCTGTGGGGGCAGCCCAACCGCGAAGATACCGTGGGCAAATCCAAGGCCGTGGGCGAGCCGCCGCTGATGCTGGGGATATCGGCGCTGTATGCCTTAAGCGATGCCGTGGCTGCCTGTGGCGACGGGTCGGTCTACCCCGCGCTTGATGCGCCTGCGACCGCAGAACGGGTGCTGGCCGCCGTGGGTCGGCAGCGCCATGTTTGATCTGGCGGCATTGACGACGGCTGTGGCGCGCGGCCCGGTGGCCCGCGTCGTCATCGCCGCGTTTGACGGCAGCAGCCCGCGCGAGGTGGGGGCGGCAATGCTGGTCTGGGCGGACACGTCGTTTGAGGGCGGGCAATCGGGCACCATCGGCGGCGGCGCGTTGGAATGGCAGGCGGTGCAGACGGCGCGGGCGATGCTGGGGGGGGGCACGCGCGTGGACCGGGTGCCGCTGGGGCCAGCCTTGGGCCAATGCTGTGGCGGGGCCGTTACCTTGCTGACCGAAGTTTATACCGCGGCCACCCTGCCGGTGCCCGAGGTCGGGGTGATTGCCCGGCCCCTGCGCGCGGGTGCAATGCCGCTGGCCGTGGCGCGGGTTCTTGCCAGGGCGCGGGGCACTGGGCAATTGCCTGCGCCAGAGGTGGTGCAGGGCTGGTTTGTTGAACCCGTGCTGCACCCAACCCGGCAGGTCTGGGTCTGGGGGGCGGGCCATGTGGGCCGTGCTTTGGTGGGCGTTCTGGCCCCCCTGCCCGGTGTCGCGATCACTTGGGTTGATGTGGCGGCGGACCGGTTTCCTGATGTGGTGCCCTTGGCTGTGCGCGCCCTGCCCGTCGCGGACCCCGGTCTGGCGGTCGCCTTGTCCCCTGTGACGGCGGAACATCTGATCCTGACCTACAGCCATGCGCTGGATCTGGACCTGTGCCACCTCCTGCTGACCCATGGGTTTGCGCGCGCCGGGCTGATCGGGTCAGCGACCAAATGGGCGCGGTTTCGCGGGCGTCTGGCGGCTTTGGGGCACGCAGCGCAAAGCATAGACCGTATCGACTGCCCGATTGGCGACCCCGCGCTTGGCAAGCATCCGCAGGCGATTGCGGTCGGGGTGGCGGTTCAGTTTTTGCAGGCGCAGGCCCGCGTGGCACGGATAGGGGCGGTGGGATGACAAGACAGGAATTGCTGCGCATTGAAGGGCTGACCAAGGCATATCCCGGGGTCGTGGCCAACGCGGACGTCAGTTTCAGCATCGGTGTGGGCGAGGTTCACGCCCTGCTGGGTGAAAACGGCGCGGGGAAATCCACCTTGGTCAAGATGATCTACGGGTTGGTCAAGCCCGACACGGGCCGCATGACCCTGCGCGGCCAGCCCTATGCCCCCGCCAAACCGGGGCAGGCCCGGGCGGCGGGCGTCGGCATGGTGTTCCAGCATTTCAGCTTGTTCGAGGCGCTGAACGTGGCCGAAAACGTGGCGCTCGGGATGGGAAACCCACCCCCGATGCGAGAACTTTCCAGCAAGATCAGGTCGGTGTCCGAGGCGTATGGCCTGCCGCTGGATCCGACCCGGATGGTCGGCGATCTGTCAGCCGGCGAACGCCAGCGGGTGGAGATTGTGCGCTGCCTGCTGCAAGACCCCAAACTGCTGATCATGGACGAACCCACATCGGTGCTGACCCCGCAAGAGGTGGACATCCTGTTCCGCACCCTGCGGCAACTGGCGGCAGAGGGCACAGCGATCCTGTACATCAGCCACAAGCTGGAGGAAATCCGCAGCCTGTGTGACGAGGCGACCATTCTGCGGCGTGGCAAGGTTGTGGCGACATGTACGCCAAGAGACCGGTCGGCGCGGGAGTTGGCGGAACTGATGGTAGGCACCGTCCTGACGCCACCCGCGCGGTCGGGTGCGGCAAAGGGTGATGTGGCGTTGGAGGTTGCGGGGCTGTCGGTGGCATCGCCGATACCCTTTGGCACATCGTTGAAAGACCTCAGCTTTGCGGTGCGCAAGGGCGAGGTGTTGGGGATTGCCGGGGTGGCGGGCAACGGGCAGGACGAGTTGCTGCTGGCCCTGTCGGGCGAGTTGAAATCGGGGGCTGGAGCGGTGAAAATCGCAGGCGTGCCGATGGGCGACAAAGGGCCAAATGCGCGGCGCGCGGCGGGGTTGGTGGCCGCCCCCGAGGAACGGCTGGGCCATGCGGCGGCACCGGATATGTCACTGGTGGAAAACGCGCTGCTGTCAGGGGCGGTGCGCAAGGGGCTGGTGAAGAAGGGCTTTATCGACTGGCGCGCCACCGGTGCGTTTGCCGATGGCATCGTCAAGGAATTTGACGTGCGCACCCCCGGCACCCATGTGGCGGCACGCGCGCTGTCGGGCGGAAATTTGCAGAAATTCGTCGTGGGGCGCGAGTTGAGCCAGACCCCATCGGTGATCGTGATCAACCAGCCGACCTGGGGGGTGGATGCGTCAGCCGCGGCGTCGATCCGGCAGGCTATTCTGGACCGGGCGGCAGGCGGGGCGGCGGTGGTGGTGATATCGCAGGATCTGGATGAGTTGCTGGAGGTCGCCGACAGCTTTGCCGCGCTGAACACCGGGCGGCTGACCGCACCGCGACCGGTGCAGGGGCTGACAGTGGACCAGATTGGATTAATGATGGGTGGGGGGGCGACGTGATGGATTTTGGCCCCGTTTTTTTACGAAAAATGCAAGTCTGCGTGTCACAGCAAAAGGAGGCTGCATCATGCTGAGGCTGGAAAAACGCGCCTCGCCGTCGCGGTTCTGGGCGGCGGCAACACCGGTGCTGGCGGTGGTGCTGACGATGATCGCCGGGGGCATCATGTTCGCCATCCTTGGCAAAAATCCGGTCGAAGCCATTCGGACCATCTTCTGGGATCCGCTGTTTGGCGAGTTCGCGTTCTATTTCCGGGGCCAGTTGCTGGTCAAGGCAGGCCCGTTGATCCTGATCGCGCTTGGGCTGTCACTCGGGTTCCGGGCAGGCATCTGGAATATCGGGGCCGAAGGACAGTATATCATGGGGGCGATTTTCGGGGCGTCCGTGGGGCTGGCCGTCTTCCCCACCGAAAACCGGCTGATCTATCCGGTGATGGTGATTGCGGGGGCGTTTGGCGGCTGGGTCTGGGCGATGATCCCTGCCATTCTGAAAACCCGGTTCAACACCAACGAAATCCTGGTGTCCCTGCTGCTGGTCTATGTGGCACAGACGATCCTTGCCAAGGCGGCGACGGGGTTTCTGCGCAACCCTGAAGGCGCGGGTTTTCCGGGCAGCCGCAATTTCAACCAATACCCCGCCGCATCGAACACCGAACTTATCGCAGGCACGGGGATGCACTGGGGGGTGGTCGCGGCGTTCATTGCGGTGATTGCGGCCTACATTCTGCTGCAACGCCATATCCTTGGCTTTCACATCAAATTGGCAGGCCAAGCCCCGCGCGCCGCCCGCTTTGCCGGGGTGTCGCCCAACCGGCTGGTTGTGCTGTGCATGGGATTGTCAGGGGCTTTGGCGGGTATGGCGGGGTTGTTTGAGGTGACAGGCCCGGCCGGGCAGATCACCATCGACTTCAACGTGGGCTACGGCTTTACCGCCATCATCGTGGCTTTTCTTGGTCGGTTGAACCCGGTCGGCATCCTGCTGGCGGGCCTGTTGATGGCCCTGACCTATATCGGTGGCGAGATGGCCTCGACCAACCTTGGCCTGCCGTCTGCCGCCATTCAGGCGTTTCAGGGGATGCTGCTGTTTTTCCTGCTGGCTTGCGACATCCTTTCCAACTTTCGTATCCGTCTGACCACCCGGAGGATTGCCTGATGTTTGGCAGCATTGACCCAAGCCTTCTGATTGCGTCACTGATGGTGGCATCGGTGCCGATCTTGCTGGCCGCGATTGGTGAATTGGTGGTGGAAAAGGCCGGTGTCCTGAACCTTGGGGTTGAGGGAATGATGATCATGGGGGCTGTCTGCGGCTTTGTGACGGCGGTGGAAACCGGCAATGCTTACCTCGGGTTTCTGGGCGGGGCGGCGGGCGCGGCGCTGCTGTCTTTGGTGTTTGCGGTGCTGACGCAATACCTGCTGACCAATCAGGTGGCGACGGGACTGGCGTTGACCCTGTTTGGCCTTGGCCTGTCCAGCCTGATCGGCCAAGGCTATGTCGGCATCAAGCCACCTTTGACCGGGGCGGTGCCGTTTGGTCCGTTGGCCGACCTGCCCTTCATCGGCAAGGTGTTGTTCGACCATGACTGGGTGGTTTATTTTTCCGTCGCGGTGATTGCGGCGGTGGCTTATGTCCTGAAAGTCACGCGGGCGGGGCTGATCTTGCGCGCGGTGGGCGAAAGCCATGATGCCGCCCACGCGCTTGGCTACAAGGTCACGCGCATCCGGATGCTGGCGATCCTGTTCGGCGGGGCGATGGCGGGCATGGGCGGGGCCTATATTTCGCTGATCCGGGTGCCGCAATGGACCGATGGCATCACGGCGGGGGCGGGCTGGATTGCCCTGGCAATCGTGGTGTTTGCCAGCTGGAAACCATGGCGTGTCCTGCTGGGAGCCTATCTTTTTGGCGGTATCACAGTGTTACAGCTTAATTTGCAAGCAGCCGGATCGGGTATTCCCGTGGAATACTTGTCGATGGCACCGTATCTGATAACCATCATGGTGCTGGTGATCATGTCCTCTGGCCGGGGCAAGGCGTCGTTGACTGCGCCGGCAGCCCTTGGCCAGAATTTCCACGCCTCACGCTGAGGCCAGACTGAGTGAAACGACACAAACCGGGGGCACAAGCCTTCGACCTAATGGGGAGACTACCTGAATGAACCGCAGAACTTTGCTTGCCACCGTGACCATGGCGGCCACTCTGGCCTTTGGTGGGGCTGCCATGGCGCAGGACAAACTGAAGGCGTGCTGGGTCTATGTCGGCCCGGTTGGCGATGGCGGCTGGACCTTTCAGCATGATCAGGGCCGTCTGGCCGTGATTGAAGCCTTTGGCGAAAAAGTGGATGCGACCACTTTTCAGGAAAACGTGCCTGAAGGTGCTGATGCTGAACGCGTGCTGACGCAGATGGCGCTTGGCGGCTGCAAGATCATCTTCACCACCTCGTTTGGCTATATGGATGCGACCAACGCGGTTGCCGCCAAGTTCCCCGACGTGATGTTTGAACATGCCACCGGCTTCAAGCGCGATTCGGCCAACGTCTCGACCTACAATGCGCGCTTTTACGAAGGTCGCGCCGTGATGGGCACCATCGCAGGCCGGATGACCAAGTCCAACAAGATCGGCTACATCGGGTCGTTCCCGATTCCCGAAGTCATTCAGGGCATCAACGCGTCCTATATCCACGCCAAGAAGGTGAACCCCGATGTCACCATGTCGGTGGTCTGGGCCTACACCTGGTTTGACCCCGCCAAAGAGGCCGACTCGGCCAAAGCGCTGATCGAACAGGGCGTCGATGTGATCTTGCAGCATACCGATTCCACAGCACCACTGGCCGAGGCTGCGAAAACCCCCGGTGTGATCGGCTTTGGCCAAGCGTCTGACATGGCGGAATACAAACCAAGCCCGCGTGTGTCGTCGATCATCGACAACTGGGCGCCCTACTATGTCGAACGGGTCGGTGCGCTGCTGGACGGCACCTATGCGCAAAAAGACACCTGGGCTGGTATTGCGGGTGGAGAAGTGCTGATCGGCGAGATCACTGATGCAGTTCCGGCGGAAGTCAAAGCTGAAGCAGAGGCGCTGTCAGCCTCTATCGCGGATGGCAGCTACCACCCCTTCACCGGGCCACTGA
>JANNNF010000166.1:0-3916 GCA_031398405.1 Rhodobacterales bacterium
GCCGACGATCACCATCACCCAGATCAGGAACGTATAGCGCAGCGGTGTGTAGCCGCCCGGTGTCAGCTGCCCGTCCATCGAGGTCATCATGGCCCCGGCAAAGCCTATGACCGCCGATCCGATGATGAACACATGCAGATGGCGGCGCGTCACGTCCTTGCCCATGGCGGCGGCGGAAACCTCGTTATCCCGGATGGCGCGCATCATGCGGCCCCACGGGCTGTTCAAAGCGCGCTCTGACGCCCAGATCACCGCAAACAGCACAAGGCCGAAAAGCACGACATACATCAGCTTTACGATGATGGTGGATGTGTTGGCAGGATCAAGGCCATACTTGGCGACGAAATCCATGAATCCCGCCTGCTTTTGCATCTCTACTTCCAGCGGGATCGGCCAGGGCCGGGGCAGGCCAGTGGTATTCTTGACCCCGCGGGCCAGCCAATCTTCGTTGCGGATCACAGCCACCACGATCTCGGCAATGCCAAGCGTCGCAATCGCCAGATAATCGGACCGCAGGCCAAGCGCGGTTTTGCCGATGGCCCAAGCGGCAACAGCCGCCAGCAAACCGCCAACGGGCCAAGCTAGCAGTGATGGCAACCCAAGCCCGCCAATATTGCCCGCAGCCTGCGGGTTCACGGCCTCGACAGCCGTGACAGACGGGTCAAACACCGCGCGGTAGAGGAAAAATCCGCCAATCAGAATGGCGGCAAGGATCAGATTGGTGCGCCGCCCCGGCTTCATCCGGTTATAGGCGAAAATCGCGGCGGCAATGGACGCGGCCCCGATGAACAACCCCAGCAGAATTCCAGACCCGCCAGCCGCCCAGTTTTCGGCGTTCGGTTTGGCCGACACCAGCACCACACCCAGCCCGCCAAGGGCGGTGAAGCCCATAACCCCGGTGGAAAACAGCCCGGCATAGCCCCACTGCATGTTCACGCCCATGGCGGCAATGGTGGCGATCAGGGCCGTGTTCAGGATAGCCAGAGACAGGTTCCAGCTTTGGAAATACCCAGTTGCCAGATACAGCACCGCCACCCCGCCAAACAGCATCAGACTGCGCGTGTTCATACTGATTTCCCCTTGAACAGTCCCGTGGGCATGAACAGCAACACGATGATCAGAATGGCAAAGCTGACGGCAAATTTGTAGTCGGTGGACAGCAACTGCAGCAGGCCTGTCGGGGCCATGTCGTCGGGCAACAGGTAGGTTGCGATCTTTTTCCACGCGTTGGTGATCATCACCTCGGAAAACGCAATCACGAACCCGCCCGCAATCGCGCCAATCGGGCTGCCAAGCCCGCCCACGATGGCGGCCGAAAAGATCGGTAAAAGCAGTTGGAAATAGGTGAAGGGTTTGAAAGACTTGTCCAATCCGTACAGCACGCCCGCGATCGTGGCGAGGGCCGCCGCAACAATCCACGTCACCTGCACCACCCGGTCGGGGTTGATGCCGGACAGCAGGGCCAGATCCTCATTATCCGAAAACGCGCGCATCGATTTGCCGGTGCGGGTTTTTTGCAAGAACCAGAACAGCGCGGCCACCACCAGAATGGCGGCCACAAGAGTGACGGCTTGGGTGGTTTTCAGCGCCAAGGGTTCGGCAAGCCCGGTGTAGGCCTTGAACCCTGCGGGCGTGATCAGAAACCGCTCGCCATCTGTAAACGTCTGCTCATCAACCCCGATAATCAGCCGGTTTATGCCGTTCATGACGAACATCACCCCAAGCGAGACGATCACCACAATGGTCGAGGACGCCCGTTTGCGGCGGTAAAACCGGTACACCACCCGGTCAGTCAAAAGCACGAAGGCCGATGTTGCGAAGATCGCAAAGGGCAGGGCCAGCAGGGCGGTCGGCAGAGGGCCAAAGCTGATGCCCATGGATTGAAACCACCATGTCAGCAGGATCGCGACCATGGTTCCAAACGCCATGGTATCGCCATGGGCAAAGTTGGAAAACCGCAAGATCGAATAGATCAGCGTCACGCCCAAAGCGCCTAGCGCAAGTTGCGCGCCGTAGGCTGCGCCGGGGATGAAGACGAAGTTCAGGAAGGCCACAAGGGCGTTCAGGGTATCCACTATGACGATTCCTGTATTTCGTTGACTATGCAGTGGCCAGCTTGGGTAGACCACGCCATATCTGCGTGATGGATCGAAAGCAGCGCGTCGCTGCTTTTATCGACTGTCAAAAGAGCACTGGCTGGAGTTGTGGAAAAGTAAGACGCAATTGACCAGCCGCCGTCACCATTTTGGATGGCTTGCACAGAAGGTCCGATTTCAGCGGCGTTCATCAGCCACATGAGCTGTCCATCTACGCCAGAAACGAGTGACACAAGTCGCCCCGGAATTTCATAACCCTTGGCTGTGGTGATTTCCTTAAACGCACAATGCGCTTTTTTCAGCGCGACACCCGGGGCATTTGCATAGGCCAAGAGACTTTTATTGCCCAAATACATCCCAGCCGCCGCCGAGACGCAGGCAATTGTGACGGCATATATCGTCCTCATTGCCTCAGCCCCCCAAGAAACTACGGCGGACTTCTGGGTCGGCCAGCAAGGCCTGCCCGGTGTCGGTAAATCGGTTGGCACCCTGCACAAGGACGTAGCCTTTATCAGCGATATCAAGGGCTTGTCGCGCGTTCTGTTCCACCATCAGGATGGAAATCCCCGTGCGGGCGACCTCGATGATGCGGTCGAACAGTTCATCCATGACGATGGGGCTGACCCCCGCCGTCGGTTCGTCCAGCATCAGAAGCTTCGGTTGTGTCATGAGCGCGCGCCCCACGGCCACTTGCTGGCGCTGCCCGCCCGACAACTCGCCCGCTGCCTGGTAGCGCTTGGTTTTCAAGATCGGAAACAGGTCGTACACTTGCGCCAATGTCCCCGAGATATCATCGCGGCGCAGGAAAGCCCCCATTTCGAGGTTCTCCTCCACCGTCATGGATGTGAAGATGTTGTGGGTCTGCGGCACGAAGGCCATCCCTTTGGCAACGCGCGCCTGCGGGGTCAGCTTGGTGATATCCTCACCGTCCAATCGCACCACGCCGCCGCGCAAGGACAGCATCCCGAACACCGCCTTCATCGCAGTGGATTTTCCAGCGCCGTTGGGGCCGACAATCACGGCGATCTGGCCTTTTTCGACCGCAATTGTACAGCCGTGTAAAATGTCCGCGCCGCTGCCATAACCGCCGGTCATCGCCTCGCCGATCAAGAAAGGGTCACCCATGTGCGGCCACCTTATTCTTCAGGCCGGTTCCCAGATAAGCCTCGATCACTCGGTCGTCGCCGCGGACCTCGGCGGGGGTGCCGGTGGCCAGAACCTTGCCTTCGGCCATTACAATCACCGGGTTGCACAGGCGGGCGATGAAATCCATGTCATGTTCAATCACGCAAAAAGTATAGCCGCGTTCCTTGTTCAGCCGGATGATCGCATCACCGATGGTGTTGAGCAGGGTGCGGTTCACGCCGGCACCCACCTCATCCAGGAACACGACCTTGGCGTCCACCATCATGGTGCGCCCCAGTTCCAGCAGCTTTTTCTGCCCGCCAGAGATTTGGGATGCCTTCTGGTCGGCCAGATGGCTGATGGTCAGAAAATCCAGTACCTCATCCGCCTTGTCGCGGATGGCGCGTTCCTCAGCCGCCACGGCAGACCGGTTGAACCATGTGTTCCACAGCACTTCGCCCTTTTGGGCGGGGGGCACCATCATCAGGTTTTCGCGCACCGTCATGCTGCCAAACTCATGCGCAATCTGAAAGGTGCGCAGCAACCCCTTGGCGAACAGCGCATGCGGCGGCAGGCCGGTGATATCTTCACCGTCCATCAACACCCGGCCACTGGTGGGCGGCAGGCGGCCTGCGATCACGTTGAAAAGCGTGGTTTTGCCCGCCCCATTCGGCCCAATCAGGCCGGTGATGGAC
>JANNNF010000192.1:0-8758 GCA_031398405.1 Rhodobacterales bacterium
AAGAGCTTCCAGTTCTCCAAGCGTTAAGTTTGGCGATATGTGCAAAAGGCCCGCCGATTTTGGCGGGCCTTTTTGTTTGTCACATCGGGCTTTGGGTACAGGCAAAAAAAAAGGGCCAGGAAAATACCCGGCCCACAGTTCAGGGATGGCAGGCAAGCGTCAGTCGCGCCAGAACGGTTTGCTGACTTCCTCGGCGCGGGTGGCTTCGGTGATGCCGATGTCGCGCAGCATGTGCGCGTCAAGCTGCATCAGTCCGGCACGGGTTCGGCGGCGGGTTTCCCATGCGGCCAACGACTGGGCGACCTTTGCAAAGATCAGCGCCAACGGCGGCAGGGTGGCAAGGTTCAGGCCAAGGTCGGCGGTCATTTTGTCGGCGCGGGACATCGGCGCCTCCTTTTGTGTTGATACAATTTGATTGGCTATCAATAAATGTATACATTCTGTTCAGCTTGAGTCGCCAGAGGAACATTGTCATGGATACAAACTGGGCTCCCGATCTGACAGATTTCCCCGGCCCCAAGTATCAGGGCCTTTCCCGCGCATTGCGTGAGGCCATCAGGGCTGGCGATCTTTCGCCGGGGGCACAACTGCCGACAGTGCGCGATCTGGCGTGGCGGCTCCATCTTACGCCGGGCACGGTCGCGCGGGCCTACACGCTTGCAACGCAAGAGGGCTTGCTTGCGGCAACGGTTGGGCGTGGCACTTTTGTTGCGGCGCAAACGCCACGGCTTGGGCCGACGCAATCGCTGTTTGTGGAACGTGACCATGACTGGCTGCGCGGGCGGTTGGATTTGAGGTCGCCGCAACTGCCTGATCTGGGGCAAGATGCTGAAATTGAGGCGGTTCTGGCTGAAACGTCGGGTCAGGGCGGCTGGCTGGATTACACCTCGCAAAAGACCGAACTGACCCTGCGGGCGGCGGTCTGTGACTGGTTGTCAGACCGGGAGATGGGGCCGATTGGTGCAGACGATATTGCCCTGACCATGGGGGGCCAGAACGCGCTGCTGATGATCATGCTGTGTTGCCTGCGTGGCGACAGGCCCGTAGTGCTGATCGAGGATCTGGCCTATCCGGGGTTTCGCTATGCCGCGCGTCTGGCGCGTGCCGATGTGGTGGGCATAGAGATGGACAATGAAGGGATTGTACCAAGTGCGCTCGAAGCTGCCTGCCGCCGCCATGGCCCACAGATATTGTGCCTGACTGCGGAGGCACAAAACCCGACCGCGGCCCGGATGAGCGCGGAACGCCGGGCCGAGATTGCCAGCATCGCCCGCACGTATGATCTGCAAATCATCGAGGACGATTGCTACACCGTTGCCGAAAGCAAATTGCCGACCCTGCGGGCGCTTGCGTCTGAACGCACTTGGTATGTTGGCAGTTTGTCGAAAACCGTATCGGCGGCGATGCGGTTTGGCTATGTCGTCTGCCCGGTCGGGATGGGCGAGGCTGGGCGTCTGACGGTGCAACATTCCTGCTTTGCACTTGCAAAGCCCGTGGCCGATCTGGCGCTGCGGCTGTTCACCTCGGGTCGGGCGGTTGATCTGCGCGCGCGTGTGCAGGCCGAGGTCGCGGTGCGACTGGGGGTAATGGTCAATCGCCTGGGCGCGTTTGATCTGGACTGGCAAGCCGGGCTGCCCTTTGTCTGGCTGCGCCTGCCGCAGGGGTGGCGGGCGTCCACCTTTACAAGGATGGCAGACGCCGAGGGCGTATTGATGCGGTCGGCAGATGAATACGCGCTGATCCATGGCCGTGCGCCAAATGCGGTGCGGATGGCGGTTGCGGGCCGAGCATCCTTGCCGCAATTCGACGCGGCTTTGGCCAAACTGGCGTCGCTGCTGGCAGCACCTCCCTCGGATCTGACCGTCTGATTCTGCCGCCGCACGCTGGCCGTGCTAGATTGTGGCGCGATTGTGGCATTAGTGCGGCACCGTTGCGGCAGTGACTGAGCCAAAAGGTCCAACCAGGGCAAATCTGTGGCTTGGAGGACTCAAATCCCGCGGCTCGCGCAATTGTGTGCGGCGTTGCGTTGACGCAAAGCGATTGGATTGAGATCACTTGACGCCTGAGCAGATATAAAAAGAGGTCCAAAAAATGGGACACCAACTATCCTTCCACGCCCCCTACGGCGGTGCCGACTTTTTGGGCATGCGCAAGACCCGCGCCGGGGCGACCGAGATTGTCTATGATGATGGCGTGACCCGCCGGATGGTATGGCGGGTGGCGACGCCGGGGCAGTCTGAAGAACGCATCTCTGATGCGCTGCGGGTGGCTGTTGGGTCGCTGCGGGTGGTGCCAACTTTGTATGACGAGCTGAAAAAGCGGGCGATCTCGATAGAACGCATCGCTGGCTAAACGCCTGATTCCAAGCAATTGCGGTTCGGATTTCTACATTGGGCAGGGCAACCTGCCCTTTTTCGTGCCCGTTTGTCCGGGGGGTTGTCTCCAAGCACTCTTGCGCTCTGCAAAGCCTTGCGGCTAGATTTGATCAAAGACCGGATGGCCGTCCATCAACTGGCACATCATGGCGACAGGGGGACCGATGGCGCAAACGACTCGATTTGCCAATTCCGAGGCCGCAAAGGGCCTTGCGTTGATCAGTCCTACGGCAATTTACGCAATTTTGTTGCTGGCAGCGCCCTTGGCGACAGTGGTGATTTTCTCGTTCCTGACCGATGGAAAAACGGGCATCGAATGGATTTTCACTCTGCAAAATTACATAGAAGTCTGGACTGGCCCGGTCTACCGAGCCATCATGTTGCGGTCGTTGGTCGTGGCGTTCGGGGTCACCTTGGTGACGGTGCTGATCGCCTATCCGATTGCCTATTTCGTCAGCTTTCACGTCGACTCGTCGAGAAAGTCGATGTGGTTGTTCATGATCACCATTCCCTTCTGGACCAGCTATCTGATCCGGGTATTCTTGTGGAAAGTGATCCTTGGCTATAACGGGGTGGTAAACTCGGGGTTGCTTAGCCTTGGAATCATTTCCGAACCCTTGCAATGGATCAACTACAACGTCGGCGCGCTGATCATGACGCTTGCCCACGCCTACGCACCCTTTGCAATTCTGCCGATTTTTGTCAGCCTTGAAAAAATTGACCGCAGCTTGCTGGAGGCCGGGCAAGACCTCGGCGAATCCAAACTGCGCACCTTCTGGCGCGTGACCTTGCCGCTGAGCATGGCGGGGGTGATTGCAGCGGTGCTGATCGTGTTCATCCCGACAATTGGCGACTATGTGACGCCCGATCTGGTGGGCGGGGGTAAGCTGCCGATGATTGCCAATATGATCGAAGTGAAAATGCTGAAACAGGGCGACAAGGCCATCGGGTCTGCGATTGCCGTGTCAGCCATGCTGATCGTGGCTTTGGTCAGCTTGTTCTTCTTGTTCCTCAACCGCCGCTTTCTGAAGGGGACAAAATGAAAAGCCCCGGTTTGCGTATCTACGCGATTGCTTATCTGATCTTTCTTTATGCCCCGATTGCGTTGCTGCCGTTGTTTGCGTTCAACGACAGCAAGGTGATCGCGTTTCCGCTGTCTGGGTTCACCACCAAATGGTTTGCCGAGATGTGGCAGGATGATCAACTGTTCCGGGCGCTGAAAAACTCGGCGATCATTTCGGGCTCTACGGCGGTGATATCGACTATTCTTGGCATCTTTGCCGCCCGCGCGACGACCCGGTTCAGCTTTCCAGGCAAGGCGGGGATATTGGGGCTGGTGATGCTCCCGTTGGTGTTGCCCGAGATGATCCTTGCGATGTCGCTGCTGGTGGTATTGCTGGCCATCGGGGTGCCGCTGTCAATCTTTACCATCATTCTGGGTCATGTGCTGATCTGCACGCCTTTTGCAGTGGCGATCCTGTCTTCGGCATTCCAAAGCCTTGATAAGTCGCTTGAGGAGGCTGCCTACGATTTGGGGGAAACTCCACTGTCCACCTTCCGGCTGATCATTTTGCCGCTGGTGATGTCGGGGATTATCTCCAGCCTGCTGATCACCTTCACCATCAGTCTGGACGAGTTCATAATTGCCTTCTTCCTCGGTGGCAACGAATCTGCGCTGTCGGCCTACATCTACGGCCAGTTCCGTTTTCCGGCGCGGGTGCCTGCGATGTTGGCGCTTGGGACAATCCTTGTGCTGCTGTCGATCTGCCTTTTGACCATTGCTGAATACTTCCGCCGTCGCGGTCTTGCGAAAACCGGCGTCAAAGATACCGGAGGCTTCCTGTGAGCAACAAACCCGACATGATCGAATTCCGGGACGTGCATAAATATTACGGCGATTATCACGCCCTGCGGGGAATCACGGCGACGATCCGGGCGGGCGAGTTTTTCAGCCTGCTGGGGCCGTCAGGCTGCGGCAAGACCACCTTGCTTCGTACCATTGCTGGGTTCGAGGACATTTCTTCGGGTGTCGTCCTGATCGACGGCAAGGATATGGCCAATGTACCCGCAAACGTGCGGCCGACAAATATGGTGTTCCAGTCCTATGCGATCTTTCCGCATCTGAGCGTCGAGGAGAACGTAGGCTTTGGTCTGCGCAAAGACCCTCGGTCGTCTGCGGACAAAGCCCGCGCAGTGGCCGAGGCTTTGGAGATGGTCGGCCTGAAAGGCTATGGCAAACGTGCGGCCCACGCGCTGTCAGGCGGGCAGCGACAGCGGGTGGCCTTGGCGCGGGCACTGATCCTGAAGCCCAAAGTGCTGTTGCTGGACGAGCCTTTGTCGGCCTTGGACAAAAAGATGCGCGAGCAGATGCAGGTGGAATTGATCCGGTTGCAGCGTCAGGTGGGCATCACGTTCATTCTGGTGACGCATGATCAAGAAGAGGCCTTGGTGATGTCAGACCGCATCGCCGTGATGTTTGAGGGCGAGATTGCACAATTGGCTGACCCCGAAACCCTGTACCGTCGCCCCAATTCCAAAAAGGTCGCAGATTTCATTGGCACGATGAACTTTTTGCCCGCGCAGATCTTGTCGGAAACCGGGGGCCAGGTCGAGGTCGAGGCGCAGGGCTTTGGCAACCTGACGCTGAGCACCGATCAGTGCATGGGTATAAAATCAGAAGCCGGTGCGATGGTCGGCTTTCGGCCCGAGACGCTGACGATTCTGTTTGACGACAAAGCAACGGCTGACCGTGTGAGTATGGCAACGGTTGAGGAGGTCGTCTATTACGGCGACATGACTTATTACGACGTCAAGTTTGACGGCACCACGGCCCCGATGCGCATATCCATGCGCAACGTGTTCGGGCGGCCTGTGCTGGACATTGGCACCCGAGCCCGGGTCGCGTGGTCGCCGGGGGCGCTGGTTCTGTTCCGCTGATCTTGCGTGACGGGCCGTTGTTAAATTGAGTGCTACGCACATTATTCTGGTTACGCGCTGACGCGCGAGTAAGCCTCCGGCGGGGATATTTGAGCCAAAGTGAAAGCGTTATCTGTCTGGGGCGATCAGGCCAAGGCCGCGCAGGTAGATGCCGATGCCTGCCTCTAACAAGTCTTCGGGGCGGTATTGGGTGGTGGCTGTGCCTGCACGCATGAACAGTTCCACCACGCCGTGGCTGAGCGCCCAGATATGGGCGGAAAACATGGTAGCCGGGGGGCGTTTGTCGGCGGGCAGGTGCAGCGACAGTTTTTCGGCCGCGCGCTCCAGCACTTGACGGGCTTTGGCCGATACGGTGGAAAGCTCGGGGTGGTTGGCGGGGCTCAGGCCAGATTCGAACATCGCCTGATAATGTCCGGGGTATTTGCGCGCGAAGGCAAGGTAGGCGCGGCCCGTGGCCTCAAACGCGGCGAGGGCTGTGGGTTCGCCGTTGTTATAGGCAAACTCCATCAGGGCGGCAAAAATCTCATACCCTTGGCGGGCAACCTCGGCCATCAGATCATCGCGGCCTGCGAAGTGGCGGTAGACGGCGGCGGGGGTGACGTCGGCGGCTTTGGCGGCCTCGGACAGGGTGAAGCCTTGTGGGCCCTTTTCCGCGATCAGGAAAAGGGCCGCGTCGACAAGGGCTTGCCGCAGATTTCCATGGTGATAGCCGCGTTTCACGGTTGGGTTTTGGGTCGCAGTTTCGGGCCACCGCAGATCGACGTGTCGATCTTGCCGATGGCACCTGAGTCACGGCCTTTATAATCCACAGCGCAAAGCAGGCTTTGCACCACGGCAATCCGGGCGCGTTTCTTGTCATCCGACAAGATCACCGTCCAGGGCGCAAAGTCATAATGGCTGGCTTTCATGGTTTCATCAATCGCCGCCGTGTACTCATCCCACTTGGGCAGGCCATCCACGTCAATGCTGGACAGTTTCCACTGTTTCAGCGGGTCTTTTTCCCGCGCGAGGAAACGGCGCAGCTGTTCGGCGCGGCCCACTTCCAGCCAGACCTTTAGCAGCACAATGCCTTCATCGACGATCATCTGTTCAAATCCAGGCAGTTGGCGGAAGAATTTCGCGCGTTCTTCGGGGGTGCAAAAGCCGAAAACATGTTCGATCATGGCGCGGTTGTACCAGCTGCGGTCGAACAGGGCGATTTCCCCCTTGGCAGGCAGCCAATCGACATAGCGCTGGAAGTACCATTGCGCGGCCTCCCGGTCCGACGGTTTCGACAGCGCCACCACATTGGCCACCCGGGGGTTCAGGTTTTCGCGCACCGCCCCAATGGTGCCGCCCTTGCCTGCCGCATCGCGGCCTTCAAACACCATGATGATCCGTTTACCTGTCGCTTTCACGTCGGCTTGCAGCTTGGCAAGTTCGATCTGCAACACCTCCATCTGGGCGTCATAAACCTTGCCTTTGATCATGGAGTCATAGGGGTGGGACTTTTCCAGAATGTCATCTTCGCCTGCCTTGGCCAGCAGTTTGCGGATGTCTTTCGGGGCACCGTCACGGGCATAGGTGCTGATTGCGCCGTCAAAGGGCAGAGTCATCGGGGGCTCCTGTTTTCGGGCAGTATGGGGTGTGTTGCGGGCTATCGCAATCCGGCACGGGTAGCGGCGCGGTTGATGGCGTCGATGACGATCTGCGGGTGGGTGTGGTGGGGCATGTGGCCTGCGCCCGGGATAACGGTCAGGTTGGCCGAGGGTAGGCGTGATGCCAGAGGGGCAGAGTGGATGCGGAGAGGCACGATGGTGTCGGTATCGCCGTGTACCATTTCAATCGGTAACGTCAGTGCAGGATAGCGGGGTGCCATTGCCACGATCTGATCGCGCAAGGCATTGACCTGCATCACGTTTACCTCAAGTGGGGCGACGCGGAGGGATTGATCGAGACCCATGTGATCGGCATAGCCAGTTGGCATGGCTTCGGGCGCGTAGATGCCGTTGATCACGCGGTGGACAAAAGATTTTGGCATCCAAGCGGCGGCCAAGGGCATGGCGATGGCGCGGAAGATGCGGTTTTCACTGAGGCCATACCATGGGTCCAGTGTTCCGGGCCACGGCAAGCTGGCCGAGGAGATCAGTACCAAAGCCGGTGGCGGGGCATCAAGCGACCACGCGAGCGCGACCGCACCGCCATAGCTTTGACCAAGCAGGATCGGGTTGGTGGCCCCCAAATGGTCGGCAGCCATACGCAGGATGCGGGCCTGAGACGAAAGGTTGACGTCGCCGTTTGGCAAGGGGTCGGAATAGCCAAGGCCGGGGCGGTCAAACACCGTGACCCGGTAGGACTTGGCCAGTTCTGGGACCAGATCAAAGGTGAAATCGCGCAGAGACCCCGAGGCCCCGTGGATCATCACAAGGTCGGGGCCGGCACCCGTTTGCACATAGTGCAGTCGCAGGCCTTCAACGGTGATGAACTGGCCCAAGGGTGGGGTGTCAGCAAGCGCACGGGCCTCGCGCACCGACAAACGCCATAAGGTGGCGGCGGCGGCGAGGACGACGAAAAAGATCAGGCTAACGGCCAATTTGCGCAATATCATACGGTGTCGATTGGTAAATTTCGTTGATCCAGTTGCCATAGAGCAGATGCGCATGACTGCGCCAGCGGTTCAGCGGCGGGCGGGCGGGGTCGTCGTCGGGGTAGTAGTTGGCAGGCACGTTGATCGGCGTGCCCGAGGCCACGTCACGGTCATATTCCTGCTTTAAGGTGTCGCTGTCATATTCAAGATGGTTGATCAGATAGACCGCCCGGTGGCCGGGGTCGTCCACCATGCACGGCCCGGTTTCGGGCGATGTAAGCAGCGTGAACAGCCCTGCCTTGTCGATATCGTCCTGGCGCATCTCTGTCCAACGGCTGACGGGTAGGACGAAATCATCGGAAAAACCACGCAGATAAGGCGAGGCGGGGGCGAGGTTCTGATGGCGGAAACAGCCAAACGCCTTGGCGTGCAGCGCATGTTTGGGCAGGCCGTGGAAGTGGTAGGCCATCGCCATGCCGCCCCAGCACACGCCAAAGGTGGACAGAACATTCGTCTGCGTCCAGTCCATGACGCGGCGAAGTTCATCCCAGTAGGTGACATCCTCGAACGCCAGATGCTCTATGGGGGCCCCGGTGATGATCAGCCCGTCAAACTTTTCACCTGTGGCTTCCACCTCGGAAAACGGGCGATAGAAGGCCTCCATATGTTCGGACGCGGTGTTTTTGGTCTGATGTTCCGACATGCGGATCAACGACAGGTCAATCTGCAAGGGGGTTGCCCCGATCAGCCGGGCAAATTGGGTTTCCGTCTGGATTTTCTTGGGCATCAGGTTCAACAACCCGATGCGCAGGGGCCGGATATCCTGATGCGCGGCCCGGTCCGGCGACATGACCATGACGCCTTCGTTCCGCAGAACGCC
>JANNNF010000468.1:0-2320 GCA_031398405.1 Rhodobacterales bacterium
TGGTGCTGGAAGTGTGCGACAGCGGTATCGGCATGGACCCCGCCCGGATTGAAGATATATTTCAGGACTTTACCCAAGGTGAATCGGGCATCGGGCGGCGGTTTGGCGGCAGTGGTCTGGGCCTGCCGATCACCCGGCGGCTGACCCTGCTGATGGGGGGGCAGATTTCGCTGCACACAAATCCGGGGCAGGGGTTTCGCGCCCGCGTGTCGCTGCCGCTGCCCGTGCACGAAGGTGTGGCCACAACACCGCCGGCCGAGGATAATCTGCCTCGTTTTCCCGGTCTGCGCCTGCTTGTCGCCGAGGATAATGCAACAAACCGGGTGATCCTGCGCGCGATGCTGGATCATCTGGGCGCTGATTTCGTGCAGGTGACGGACGGCGACGAGGCGGTTGCCGCCTGGGGGCCGGGGCAGTTTGACCTGCTGCTGTTCGACATCTCAATGCCGCGCAAAGATGGCGTGGCGGCGTTGCGCGATATCGCCGCCAAGGCCCGTGCGGCAGGTGTGCCCGTGCCGCCCGCCCTGGCCGTCACCGCAAACGCGATGACGCATCATGTGGCCGAGTATCTTGCGGCGGGCTTTGCGGCCTGCATCGCCAAACCGATGCGGCTGGAAGATTTGGCGAAGGCGATCAAAGCCACCCAAGCGATCTAATATTCTCTGCCACCTTGTGCCGTCCGTGCAGGGACATGCCCGTTTGCGTGGAAGTGATAAACACGAATTGCCTAAAAACCAAGCAAACTCACATTTAGTCACAGAAACCCACAGTTTCCTTTGACAGAATGTCGAAGGGGCGGCACAATCTGAGGGCGCGTTGCGGTCTGGGGCCGCTGCCGCAAGCAGAACCGAAGGTTGTAAGTTGCCTGTTTGCAGACGCTTTGCCCTTCGCGGGCGGGTCGTGATCCCCTCCGACCCGCCCACATTTCTGGGCGAAATTCTTTCAGTTTTTGGCTATTGTTGCTTTAGCCCTGCAACACGATCACATCGCGCGCCGAAAGGCTGATCTCAGCGGCAGATCCCACTGGGGGCGGCGGCTGATCGGCGCGGTTGAAGGTGTCCAGCGCGACGCGTGTACCCGCCACATTGGCGCGGACCCGGATAACAGATCCCATGAAATGCACTTCCTCAATCGTCGCAGGCAAGATGATCTCTCGCCCGATGCCGCGCCCCAGATGCACCGCTTCAGGGCGCAGGGCGATGGCCACACTGTCGCCCTTGCGCGCCACAAGATCACCCTGTGGCAGGGTCATGGGAACGCCCGCCACCATTACCTCGCCGCGTGTGGCATCAGTTACAACAGCGTCAAAGGTGTTCAGTGTGCCGACAAAATTCGCGACAAACCTGGTGGTGGGGCGGTTGTAAATCTCAAACGGGCTGCCAACCTGCTCGGCAATCCCGCCATTCATCACCACGATGCGGTCCGAGATGGATAGTGCTTCTTCCTGATCATGGGTTACGAAGATGGCCGTGATCCCCAACTCACGTTGAATATCGCGGATTTCGGTCCGCAAGGACACCCGCACCTTGGCATCCAGCGCCGACAAGGGTTCATCCAGCAACAACACGCGCGGGCGGGGGGCAAGCGCGCGTGCCAAGGCCACGCGCTGCTGCTGCCCGCCGGACAATTGGAACGGATAGGCCGCCCCCTTGTCTGGCAAGCCGATCATGCGCAGCATCTCGGTGACCCGCTTTTCAGCCTCGTCCCGCGCCACGCCTTTTACCTTCAGCCCAAAGCCCACATTCTGCGCGACCGTCAGGTTCGGAAACAGCGCGTAGGCCTGAAACATCATTCCGATGTTGCGTTGATTGGGGCGCAGGCTGGTCACATCCTGCCCGTCAATCGAGATGGCACCCGAGGTGGGGGCCTCGAAGCCCGCCACCATCCGCAGCACTGTGGTCTTGCCACAACCTGATGGGCCAAGCAGCGAGATAAATTCGCCCTTGGCCACATCAAGGTTGAAATCCGTGACCACACGGTTGGTGCCGAAGGTCTTTTCAAGGTGGGACAGATCAAGGAATGACATCAGACGCGCGCCCTTTCGTGTTTCGACAGGCGGGTGACAAGCTGGATGAGACCCATGCAGGCCCAAGTGATGGTAAAGGCGATCACCGCCAAAGCCGCAGGTTCATAGGCCCGGTTCGACCCCAGAAGCTGCATATACGGGCCAAAGGCCGGCCGGTCCAAAAGCGCCGCCATGGTGAATTCACCGATCACGATGGCAAATGTCAAAAATGCCCCCGACAGCACGGCGACCAGCACATTGGGCAGAATAACGCGGGCCAGAATGGTGATCCACCCGGCACCCAGCGACTGCGCA
>JANNNF010000014.1:0-12006 GCA_031398405.1 Rhodobacterales bacterium
CCCGCCAAGCTGGGGGAGACGATGGTCCAGGCGCTCGGGAGATAGTGTGACCCCTCACCCCCGTCCCCTCTCCCATCGCACTCCCCCCTCCCGGGAGAGGGGCGCCCCCGCCCTCTCGAAGTAGCCAGAAAAACCCTCGTCAACCCCTCTGCTGACAGAGCGACCACTTGTCGTGCCAGCGGGGCCGACTGCTCGACCAGCACTGTCCCGGCGCGTCCCGACTGTTGTAGCGCAACGATACCCAACCCCAGTGCGGCCATCAGCAGTCCGGCGTAAGCCGCCGCAGTCAGCAGATCCTGCGAACGCGGAATCTCGCCTTTTTCGCGAGCCTGATCCAGCTTGCGCTGCGAGGCTTCAAAATCCTTGCTGGCGTCGTCGTCACCGCTCATGGCACCAAACCGTAAGGTGCTAAAAAATGCGCCTGCAGGGCTGCTTTCCAGATCAACAACGCAGGCGGCGTTGCGACGGCAAGCAACGCCAGACCGCCGAGACCGAGGGCTGGCGCTCCGACCAGCGACACCATCAATTGCGGCATCGCCCGATTGATGACGCCAATGGCCAGATTGTAAATCAGCGAGGCGATGGTAAACGGGGCCGCCAAAGAAAACCCGAGCGCAAAAGTGTGGGAAATTCGCGCAAGGCCCCAGTCGGCAAGGTCGGCCGCGTCCGGCATCTGGCCGGGCGGCATCACGTCGTAAGACAGGATGATCAATTCTGCCGCACGCACATGCAGCCCCGCGACCACCGCCAAAGCCAACCCCGCCATCAACAGCAAATGGCCAACGGCGGCCTGCGGCTCAGCACCTGACCCAGCAAAAAGTTGCGACAGCGAAGTGGCTTGCGCGATCATGGCACCCGCGATCTGCAAAGCAAAGATGCACAGTCGCAGCCCCAAACCCACCACCAGTCCCGCCACGACTTCAGTTGCCAGTGGCAGGGCAAGCAGCCCTTCAAAGGGGGCGACAGCCGGGGCCACGGCAGGGGCAACAATCGCTGTGAACATCAAGGCCAGCACAAGCCTTATCCGCTGCGGGACCGCCTGTTCGCTAAACGCAGGCAGCAACGCCATCACGGCACCAACGCGCAGCAGCACCATGAAACCTGTCCACATCATATCCTGCCCCAGCCCGGTCAAGGTCGTAAGCAGCGGCATCAGATCGTTCATGCTGGTATCTGGCCCAACAGCGCGGGCCGCGCTTCGACCCCGATTTCCTCATAGGACAGCACCGGGGCTTGCAAACCACGCGCGCCAACCACCGTCTTAAGAAACCGCCGTCGAAGAGTAGACGTGACCAATGCGGGGTAAATGCCGGTTTCCGCAGCACGGTTTAATTTATCCGCCAAAGCATTGGCAAGTTTAGAGAATTGGTCCGGCGGCAACGCCACATCCCGTTGGCCACGCTCTCCGTCGATCTGATGGGCGGCGAAGGTCTGTTCCCATTCCGGTGCCAATTGGATCAGCGGAATCGTTCCATCCTCGCGACGAATTTCTGCGACGATCTGAAAGCCCAAGCGCTGGCGTACGTGTTCGCAGACCGCCTCGGGCGTACCCAAACCGCGCCCTTCGGCAATCGCCTCGAGGATCAATGGCAGGTTGCGGATCGAGACCCGCTCCTCCAGCAGCAGGCGTAGCACGGTCAGCAGCATGTCAACCGGCACCTTGTCGGGCACCAGCTCATCCAGCAACCGCCGGTTCGAGTTAGCCCGCACAGGATCGGACAGCGTGACAAATTCATCCAGCAACCGCCGCAGCCCCCGCAGACTGAGCAGGCGTGAAAGGTTGGATTTCATCACCTCAAGCAGATGGGTCGCCAGAACCTCGGCTGATGACACCACAGTCAACCCGGCAAGGGCCGCCTCCTCTTGATGGTCGGCGCGGATCCAGCGGGCGGGCGCGCCATACACCGGCTCGCGAACATCGGTGCCCTCGGGGGCCACAATGCCGTCGGTCAATAGCACCAGAACCCGGTCCGGCACCAGGACATCGCGGACACGTTCAACACCCTGCAACCTGATACGGTAGGTGCCGGGCAACAGCGACACCTCATCTGTCAGGCGGATTTCCGGCAGGATAAGGCCGAAAGCCGAGGCCACATGGGTGCGCATGTTCGTGATGCGCGCATCAAGCCCGGTGGCCGGGTCCAGCACCATCGAGACAAGATTTGGCGAAAATTCGATGTGAATATCGTCAAAATCCAACACATCGCCCATCAAGCGTGGCCGAGGCGCATCGACCATAGATGGCGGGGCAATGAGAGCGGCTTTCGCTTTGCTGGCCGCAGCATAGGCCGCTGCCCCAAGAGCCATGGCCCCCAGCATGAAGGGCAAAAACGGCATCCCGGGAACAATGGCAAACAGCGCCATCAGCACACCCACCGTACCAAGAGCGCCCGGGTAGCGGCCCAGTTGCGCGAAAAACGACAGATCCGTCGACCCTTTGGTGCCACCGCGCGAGAGCAAAAGCGCCGCCGCGACTGAAATGATCACCGCTGGAATTTGACTGACCAGACCGTCACCTACAGTCAGGATGGAATAGGTTTTGAACGCGGTGCCTGGGTCCATGTCATGCATGAAAATGCCGACAATGAGCCCCACTACGATGTTCAGCAGGGTGATCAGCAGCCCAGCCACAGCATCGCCCTTGACAAATTTCGATGCCCCGTCAAGCGAGCCGAAGAACGTCGTTTCCGACAACTCCAGTTCACGCCGCCGCTTTGCCTCGGCGTGGTCGATGGCACCCGCCGACATGTCGGCATCAATTGCCATCTGCCGTCCCGGCATCCCGTCCAGCGCGAACCTAGCGCCGACTTCGGCCATCCGCCCGGCACCTTTGGTGATCACCATAAAGTTGACGATCAGCAATACGCAGAAAATGACGATGCCCAGAACGACATTGCCGCCCATGATAAAGCTGGCAAACCCCTCTATCACATGGCCTGCCGCAGCCGTACCAGTGTGGCCCTGCCCGATGATCAGTTTGGTGGACGACACATTCAGCGAAAGCCGCAACAAAAGCGAGGCCAGAAGAATTGTAGGGAACGCCGAAAAATCTAGCGGGCGTTCAATAAACAAAGTGACTGTCAGCATCAGAATGGCCAATGCAAAGGAAATCGCAAGGCCGATGTCCAGCACCCAGGCAGGCACTGGCAGCACCATCATCATTATCACCGCCATCAGGGCGAGCGCGAGCAGAATGGTAGGGCGGAAAACGCTGGATGCGGTCATGCGTCATGACCCCCCGATCAGTCGTGGGCCCCCGCCGCCAAGCGGAACCAGTGATCCCGCCAAGCCGCGCGTCCCGGCCTGCAGCAGCGGAAAGCGGTTGATCCGTGGTTCTGTCAGGTTAGAAACATCCGCAAAGTTCACGGCTGCGAAGGACGGGCCAAAGCCCGCCAAAATCGACTCGAACTTTACGCGATACGCGGCGGCATATTCGGGCGTGCGCGAATGATAAGCCGCCGCAGCCGAAGCCCAGTCACCAGATTCTAAGTAGAGTTTTGCCAAAAATCTGGCCGCATACAACGCGTTGGCAACCGGATCAATCATCTGGTCCAGCGAGGCAAAGCTTGCGGCATGCCAGCGATAGTTAAGCTGAAAACAGCCCAGATCGACGTTGGTTCGGCCCTGCCGCAGCGCCGAGTCGGCGGCCAGATACAGATCATCTGCGGTCTCAAACCAATAGCTTTTCCCCCCACTATTCATCGCCCAAGGCCAAGGTTGCAAGCCGCCTGCTTGTTTGCGTCCGGTTTCTGCAACAGAAAGTGCCAGCAGCACATCCACAGGAACGCCGGTTTGCTGCGCTGCCTGCTTAGCCGCAACCTGACAGGGTCCTGCGGGCATACCTGCCACCGCGTCCGACCCAAGACCAAGCGTAGCTGCAAAAAGGAGCCCGCAAGCCAGCAAAGTTTCGTGTATAACTAATTGGGTCAGGTGACGCATCGGTTCTCCGATTGGGGGCGGCTTTGCCGCGAGTAGCGATCAGATTAGCAAGCGAATCTTTCGACTTCGTTAGGGCGCGGCCGCAACGTCTGCTGGCCCGGGAACTTGGGCCAGAAGCGCCGTCAGAATGGCGCGGTCAGTCTGACTGGCCACCAACAACGCGGCAGTGCGGGCCAATGGGCCAATGGTTGATGCCGGCTGCGGGCGTTTTGCCGCAACCATGGCCGCAGACCGCCATGCCTCGGGTCCGTCAAGCGCCAGGTTTTTCCAGTCTTGCGTCCAGACCTGTGCCCGCTCTTGTGCATTTGCGTCTCCCGCCTCGGCCCAGGCCAGGGCCGCTGCACCCGGGTCGCCCATTTGTATCAGCGCACGCGCCCGCAGACGTGCAGCCTCGGGCGCGCTGATACCGGCCAGACTTTGCAAAGACGCCCTCGCATCCTGCCGCTGAAGCTCGGCTTCTGCCAATAACAGGCGTTGTTCGGCGGCTGCATCTGGAGTTGAAGGGTCAAGCCAAGCCAGCGCTGCATCAGGAAACCCCAGTCCAATCAGCCGTTTGGCGATTTGCAGGGCTGTGGCAGGCAAAGTATCGGGCCGGGGTTCGGCGGCAGGCCGCACCGCCTGAGCCAAAAGATCAGAGTCAGACCCAAGAACTGCCAGCAGGCGCCAAGCCTCGGCGCCAGCCGCGGGGGCTTCGGGCAACATGGCAAATCCGCCCGCAACGTCGCCTGCAGCAACTTTGGCAAGGACCAACGCTTGGCGTAAATCGAGGGCGATCTCTGTCCCCTCATTCTCAGCCAACAGGGCTAACAAAGTGGTGACAGTTTCGGCTGCCACTGGCTTTGACTGCGCCACTTGCGCTGAAACCAGGGCAAGCGTCGCCTCGGCAACGGCCGGTCCTGCTTGGGTCAGCAGATTTTGCGCCTGAGACTCGGCCAGTGCCGGGCGCTCGTTGGCCAGCGAAATCTTCGCCTCCATCACAGCAACATCCGGGGCAGTGTCACCGGGAGCACGCTCTATTGCCTCGCGGATCGCCTGCACGCCGCTTTTATTGCCCGCTTGCATCAGCCGTTCCACCAGCACCGGGCCCAGATGGATGCGCAGATGCGGCGGCAACGCGGAGAAACCACGCGTCATCGCATCCGTACGCAGGGGGGGAGAGGCCAAAGGAGTCTCGGTCGCAAGGGCCGCCCAAAGTGCGGCCGCACTGTCGCATACTGCCATGGCGGGAAAGGGACCTGCAGGGTCGGTATTGCCATCGATCAGACGAGTAAGGCTGGCAAGAATGGCGGCAGCAGGATCGTCCGCTGGCAACGGAAACGCGGCCAGCAGTTGCCCCGCTTCGGCACCAAAACCAAGGTTGATCAACTGGCGAGCGCCGCGTTTCACTGCCTCGGGGTCCACCGTGTCAAATTCTGTCAGCAAACCAGCCCGCGCCTGAGCAAGCGTTTCTGAAACGGGGCCGTCCAAACCCCAGTCCCACAAAGCGAGATCCGCGTCGGTCGTGCAAGTGGCACCACCCGCTTGCAAGACGCCGTCCGCAGTCCTATCGCCGCCCACCGATAGCCCCGGCAGGTCCCCAACGGCGACCCGCATCTGGCTGCCAGACGAGACGCCATCAACCAGTGCAGGTCGGGGACCCGGAGTTGCCATCTCAACCACGCCTTCGGCCATGCCTCTGCTCAACTGTGCCAGCAACGCGTCGCGCAGCGGCACCATTTCGGCGGCGTCGAGTTTCTCTGAGGGTGCGAGGGTGGCGCGCAATGCCCCCTGCGGTTTATTCCGGACGGCAACCCAGTCATAACCCCCTAACAGTCCCCAAGGGCGCGCGCGTGGTTTGGCGATGGGCCGGGCATCAAGCGCTGGCTGCACACCGCCGTTCAAGGCGGTTTCAAACGATGAGCCCTTCGGGGGGGGGCCATCCTTCAGGTCGATCACAATTATACCCGGGCGAAACTCAAATGGCACGGCATGGCACGCGCACCCGATGCCAAATCGCAGATGACCGGTTTCGGGGTCAGCCCACAGACCTGCCAGCCGGTTGCGCGGAATTCGATCAAACACGCCGGCCAGATCAAAGCGCCACGGCACGCCAAGGCTCAGTTCATAGCCATCATCCGTGCGGCCAAATTGCCAGTCAACGGCGGTCGGGGCTTCAACCACAATCCGAGAGAACACGTCGTGTTCTCCCGACCGGACCGTCGCCACTTGGGCGAACACGGGCGATGCTGCCATCAGAAACAAGACAAACCACAGCCGGATCATGCGGCCTCCTGCTTGAGCCCACGCAAGGCCTCTTCCAGATCGCCAAAGGTGGGGCGCACATTATGGGGGGTGTTCTGCCGCCCGACCTCGATGCAGATGTTTGCCGGATGGCGGTGCAGGTTTGCCACCAGCACTTCGCGGATCAACTGATAGAAATGGCCATCCTCCTCTACCACCGCCTTTACCCGGGTCGCGAAAGGGCCAACAATGCCATAAGCCAGAAACACCCCCAGAAATGTTCCGACCAAAGCCCCGCCGATCATCTTGCCCAACACCTCTGGCGGCTGATCAATCGAAGCCATCGTTTTGATTACGCCCAGCACCGCTGCCACAATTCCCAAGGCGGGCAGCGCGTCAGCCACAGTTTGCAGCGCATGGCTGGAGTGCATGGCGTGGTGCAAGGCAGCCTCAACCCGTTTGTCCAACACCTCTTCCACCTGATGCGGATCATCATAGTTCATCGACGCCGCACGCAGCGTATCGCAGATCAGATCAATCGCTTCGTGGTCATGCTGAATTCTGGGATAGCGGCCAAAGATGGTCGATTCTTCCGGTTTTTCAACATGTTCCTCCAAACCCACCGGATTGGCCCGCGCCAGACGGATCAGTTCAAACAGCAAGCACAAAAGGTCACGGTAGTCGCCCACCCGCCATTTCGGCCCTTTGAACACTTTGCCAATATCTTTGGCGGTATGCTTGACCGCCGCAAAATCATTTGACAGCAAGAACGACCCCAAGGCGGCACCGGCAATCATGATCATTTCAAACGGCAGGGCTTTCATGATGATCCCCATCTTGCCGCCAGCCAGCACATAGCCGCCGAACACCATGACGAAAATGACCACAATCCCGATAAGCCCGAACATCCCACTCTCCTGCATCTGTCTTGCGGCGACCCTGACAGCCGCCGGTTAAGAAACCCTGACGTTATTCAGTGGGGGCATTGGCATTTCGGCCTGCAAGGATCACGCTGATCCCATAAGCGGCCTCGGCCTGCATGCCTGACAGGATGGCTCCCGCCGTTGAAGGCTGCATCCGGCCCAGAAAACCTGCCGCAAACTCTGGGGCCATGGTTTCAAATAGCACCGCCGCATCTTTTGGCTTCATCGCCTCATAAACGGCGGTCAGGCGGGCAAGATCACCTTCGGCGGCACCCTCGGCCAAGGCCAGCGTCGCCTTCAATTCTTCCTCGGCTGCCTCCATCTCTGCCAGCCGGGTGCTGGCTGCCGATTCGGCCAGGGTCAACGCCGCCATCCGGTCGGCCAACGCGGCCTCTTGCACCAACACCCGGGCTTCGCGCAGAGACAGCGCCTCCGCCAGCGCCAGCGGCGGGGCGGGGCAGTTCAGCGCAGACGTTCCCTCTGGCGTGATCTCTGCATCGGGCGACAGAGCCATCGCCGCTCCCACGCCGGACCCGATGCGCAGCGCCCCCGAGGACGCCAATAGCAGCGCCAGAATAATCAGCGCCCCACGTCCCGCGCGGCCACGGCTCATTCCACCGGCTCCAGAGCGTCACGGGCTGACTTGCGGCGCACAAACCGCAAACGCGCTGCATCTGGCTCTGACTCTGCCACCGGCTTTTGCGCAACGGCACGGTCCGGCACGGGCAGATCGTGCAGAGACGCCACCAAAATCTCCAATCGAGCTGCCAGCCCTTCGGCCTTGGCGGTCAAAGCTTCCAGCCCCGAAGCCGACGCACCTGCTGTTCCCTTTGCTTGTTCCAGCGCGCGAGTCATGTCGTCAACCTGCGCTGACAGCACAGCAATCGCTCCACCCATGCCGGTTTCCAGCGTGCCAAAGCGCGTCAGCCGCCCCGACAGCACAAAGCAATAGACCGCTGCACCGAACGAGCCTGCCGCCATCAGGATATCTGCAATCAGCTCCATCCCCGTCTCCTTTCAGTTTAGAACAAATTCGGTGACCAACAGATCGCGCACCCGGCCTTCGCCGGTCACGATCTGCACCCGGCGCAGCATTTGCGCGCGCAACTTGACCAGAGCACTGGGGTTTTCCAAATCGGCGGTCTGCACCGCGCGGAGGTAGCCGTTCAGCACATCGAGGATGCGCGGCATGAGCAGGGTAACCTCAGCCCCATGGTTGGCCCCAACCTCGAGTTGCGCCGAAAACCGCAGGTGTTTGCTGGCAGACCCGGGGGCAAGGTTGATGATCAGCGGTTCAACCGGCACAAAGGCGATGTCCGGCATCGCGGCCACAGCCTCAGCGGCGTTTGCCTCTTGGTGCGGGCCGAACAGCAGGCCGGTATAAGTGGCGAAAAAACCGCCCCCCCCCAGCAAAAGTGCCAGCACCACCCCGATCAGCAGCGGCAGCTTCGATTTCTTCTTCGGAACCGCATCCTGCGGCGCATCTGGTTCGGCCATGGCCCACCTCTGTATTTGTCATAGGAACAAACATAGATCGAAGGTCACTAACCGATTGTTAAGATGCATCCTTCAATGCTGGGCAAATCGGGGCAGAACGCCCCTGGGGAATGTGCCTTGCAGAATGTATTGTCACTTTGGTCTGGGCTGGATCTGCGACGCCGGATCATCATTGTCGGGGCGACGGTTGCGATGTTTCTGGCCGTGATCGGCCTGTCACGCATGGCTAATACCCCCGGAATGGCCTTGCTTTACGCCGGGTTAGATGCCTCTGCCGCGGGCGAAGTGGTGGCCGCACTGGAACAAAGCGGTGTCGCGTTTGACGTGCGGGGCAGTTCTATTCTGGTTGATCAGGCCCAGCGTGACAGCCTGCGCATGACGCTTGCCAGTCAAGGTCTGCCTGCCAATGGCGGTGTCGGCTATGAACTGCTTGATTCGCTGTCGGGTTTTGGCACCACCTCGCAGATGTTTGATGCGGCATACTGGCGGGCCAAAGAGGGGGAACTGGCGCGGACCATTCTGGCCAGCCCACAGGTCAAGGCTGCCCGGGTGCACATTGCGCAGGCACCTGCGCAAGCCTTTCGGCGCGATGAACGCCCGACCGCCAGTGTGACCGTCACCACTGTGTCGGGCACCTTGCCCGAAACGCAGGCGCAGGCCCTGCAACATCTGGTCGCCGCCGCCGTAACAGGCATGACGCCAGCGGATGTGCAAATCATTGATTCCGTCAGCGGGTTGATTTCTGTGGGGGCCGAGGACGCCACAGGCGGCTCTGCCGATGACCGCGCGGAAGCGATCCGTCACAACGTTGAACGCCTGCTGGAGGCGCGGGTGGGTGCCGGCAAAGCTGTGGTCGAAGTGGCGGTTGATGTGGTGACAGACCGCGAATCTATCACTGAACGCAAGTTTGATCCGGCCAGCCGCGTGGCAATCTCGTCAGAGACCGAAGAACGTACAGGCACATCGTCTGAGTCCGGGGGCGATGTCACCGTGGCATCAAACTTGCCCGATGGGGCAGCGGACGCCGGGACCGATGGCAAGTCCGAAACCGCACAAACAAGCGAGCGGGTGAATTACGAAGTATCCGAGACCAACCGCGAACTGCTACGCAGCCCCGGTGCGGTGCGCAAACTGTCAGTCGCGGTGCTGGTGGACGGGCAAACCGTGACCAGTGCCGATGGCACCTTGTCTTGGCAACCCCGCAGCGATGAAGAACTTGCCACCCTGCGCGAGTTGGTGGCTTCGGCGGTCGGGCTTGATGAGGCACGGGGTGATGTGCTGACACTGAAAACGCTGGAGTTTCAGGCACTTCCGGTACAGGGTACCGAGGCCACCAGCAGTTATCTGCCTGCCATGGGGCCGATCAACGTGATGTCCACCATCCAGATTGCTGTGCTGGCACTTGTGGCACTGGTTCTTGGCCTGTTCGTAATCCGCCCGGTGCTGACCTCCTCGGCCCGCACGGCTTTACCTGCCCCTGTGGCGCAATTAGCCTTACCCGGCGCGACCGAGGCACCCCGCGTTGTGACAGGTGAAATTGACGATGGCACGGGCCTTCCCCCAATGGCGCTGGTCGGAACCGATGACAGTGTCACTGCAGACCCCGTCGCCCGTCTGCGCCGCCTGATAGAGGAACGCCAATCGGAATCTGTCGAAATTCTGCGCGGCTGGATGGAACAGGATGAGGAGCAAACCTGATGCCGCCCCTGAAACTCGAAGTCTTCCAAACCGGAAAGGCCCCTGCTTCGTCTGTCATCATCACGGACGTGACCGCGTTTGAGGAAACCAAACTTGCATCTTATGAGGCAGGTTATTCAGCCGGTTGGGAAGATGCCGCTGCCGCACAGTCAGACGATCAAAGCCGCATAAAGGCCGATCTTGCGCGCAATTTGCAAGGCCTTGGCTTTACCTATCAAGAGGCGCGGATGCATGTTTTGCGTGCCCTAGAGCCGCTTTTGCACGACATGACCACTCGCCTGCTACCCGAAATGGCACGGGAGTCTTTGGCCCCGATGGTGCTGGAAATGCTGATGCCGATGGCCGAAGAATTGGCCGACGCCCCTATCACGCTGGTGCTGAACCCGAATGTGCGCGCGGCGGTCGAGGCATTGCTGGGGCAGGCCACTGGCCTGCCACTTACCATAATCGAGGAACCGACCCTGCCGGAATCGCAAGTCTATTTGCGGCTTGGGAACCTTGAGACCAAGGTGGATTTGGGCAAGGCCACCGCCGATATCGCCGCCGCCGTGCGCGGTTTCTTTGACCTTTCCGAACAGGAGCGCCGCTATGGATGATCTTCCCGATGCCAACCCGTTTTCTCAAGTGCCGATTGAGATCACCATCTCGGTCGGCCGCGCCCGCCCGATGGTGCGCGATTTGTTGCGCCTGTCGCGCGACGCAGTTCTGACACTGGACCGCCGTGTGGACGACCCGGTAGAGCTTTATGTCGGCGACCGCCTGATTGCGCGCGGCGAATTGCAAGAGTTGGAGGGCGATCAGGCTGGGCAGTTGGCAGTGCGGCTGACGGAAGTGGCAAATCTGCGGGGTGGGCTGTGAAAATTGCGCTGGCAGCCCTGCTGATCGTATTGGCGGGGCCTGCATTGGCCCAGCAGGTATCGATCAACCTTGGCGATGATACCCAGCTTGCCACAAGGTCGATTCAACTGATCTCGCTGATCACCCTGCTCAGCCTTGTGCCCGGTCTAGCAGTGATGGTTACATGTTTTCCCTTTATCGTTACCGTCCTGTCGATCCTGCGGCAGGCCATCGGGCTGCAACAGGCCCCACCCAACATGATGATCATCAGCCTTGCGCTGTTTCTGACTTGGTATGTCATGGACCCCGTGTTCACCGAGGCCTGGGTCAAAGGGTTGGAGCCGCTAACGCTCGGAACGCTTGACCTCAAAGCCGCCATCCCGGAAATAGTCGCGCCCTTCCGGGTCTTCATGTCAGACCGCATGGACCCTGACACCTTCGCCGCCCTGCAAGCCCTGCGCCCCGGCGAAAATTCGGCCCCCGGTGCGGCACCCCTGTCTTTGTTGGTGCCGTCTTTCCTGCTGTCTGAAATTCAACGCGCGTTTGAAATCGGCTTTTTGGTGTTTTTACCGTTCCTGATCATCGACCTTGTGGTTGCCGCCGTGCTGATGTCGATGGGGATGATGATGGTGCCGCCCGCCATTGTGTCACTCCCGTTCAAATTGGCATTTTTTGTGGTAGCCAACGGCTGGAGCCTGATCGCAGGGGCGCTGGTGCGCAGCTATTTCTAACCGCGCATCAGCCGTCAGTTCACCAGAAACTCGGCATGCAACGCACCTGCCGAGTTGATGCTTTTCAGAATGTCGATCATGTCATTCGGGGCCACGCCGAGCGCGTTCAGCCCGGCTACCACCTCTGACAGGCTTGTGCCGCCCCGCACTTCGGCCAGACC
>JANNNF010000043.1:0-2713 GCA_031398405.1 Rhodobacterales bacterium
GTTGCCGACTTTGCCGCCGCCCTTGGCGTGACGCCCACCCACCTGACGCGCTGCTGCAACACCGCATGTGGGCGGGCAGCATCTTCCTTGCTGCAAGACCGCCGGATATTTGAGGCCCGCAAAATGCTGGCCGAAACCAAACTGCCAGTGGGGCGCATCGGGGAAAGCCTTGGTTTCACGTCCCCTGCCTACTTTACCCGGGCCTTCCAACATCTGACCGGAAAATCGCCATCTGCGTTCCGCCGCACGATCTGACCTTGGCATCGATGCACAAGGTTTGATCATATGGTCAAAAGCGACATTGCGCTGTCGCAAACCGCAAGCCATTGTCGCAATTGAGGCGCAGAACGACGAAACCGGTCATTGACGCAACGAAAAAAAAGATGCGCAATGACGTGGTGCGGCTTGTCGTTGCGGCCCTCCCATTCCTGCTTGTGCGTCATCTGTGATGGCTGGGCGCGATGGGTCGGCTTTTACCAATCCGAACTAAAAAAACAAAAGCTGCTTTCAGGGAGACTATCATGACTGATACCAAACACGCGGCTGCGATAGCGCATCCTGCCGTACAGATGTATGCCGCAGAACTGCGTGCGGGCAAGTTGAGCCGCCGCGAATTCCTGACCCGCACCACTGCGTTCGGCGTGTCTGCCGTCGCAGCCTATGGTCTGATGGGCATGACCGCACCTGCCGCTGCCCAAGAGGCCAAGGCGGGTGGCATCGTCCGCATGGCGATGGAAGTCAAAGGAACCAAAGACCCGCGTCTGGCAGACTGGCCGCAAATCGCCAACATCTATCGGGGCTGGCTGGAATATCTGGTACAGTATAACCCCGACGGCACCTTTGAAGGCCGCCTGCTGGACAGCTGGACCACCAACGACAACGCCACAGAATACACCCTGGTCGTGCGTCCGGGTGTCACCTGGAACAACGGAGATGCCTTCACCGCTGATGATGTGGTGCGCAACTTTGCCCGCTGGACCGATGGCAACGTCGAAGGCAATGCCATGGCCTCACGCTTCCCCGGTCTGGTGAATGCGGAAACCAAAACGTTGCGCGACGGGGCCGTGGTCAAGGTTGACGACATGACCGTCAAGCTGATGCTGACCGAGCCCGATATTGCCGTGGTGGCCAATATGTCGGATTACCCGGCTGCGGTTGTTCACTCCAGCCTGACGGACGGCATGGACCCGTCCACCAACCCGATCGGCACTGGCCCGTATGTGCCCAAAGAAGTGTCGGTGGGCCAGCGCGTGATTCTGGTGCGCGCGCCGGACCACACCTGGTGGGGTGGCATGGCCCCGTTGGATGAAATTCACTACATCGACTTTGGCACTGACCCTGCTGCCATGGTTGCCCTTGCCGGATCCGATGAGATCGACGCCAACTACGAATCGACCGGCGAATTCATCGATATCCTCGATGGCATGGGCTGGAAGAAATATGAGGCTGTCACCGCGTCGACCATTGTTGCGCGCTTCAACTCGAACTCGGATCTCTACAAGAACAAGGCTGTTCGCCAAGCCCTGCAATTGTCGGTTGATCCGGCAGTGGTTCTGGAACTTGGGTATAACAACCTTGGCCGCACCGCCGAAAACCACCACGCCTGCCCGGTTCATCCGGAATATGCCGAACTGCCCAAGCAGGTGATCAACCCCGCTGGCCTGAAACCCGCCCTGGAAGCCGCTGGCATGACGGACACCGAGTTTGAATTCATCAGCCTTGATGATGGCTGGGAAGCCGCCACTTCGGATGCTATCGCAGCCCAGATGCGCGATGCGGGGGCAAATATCAAACGCACCGTGATGCCGGGGTCTACCTTCTGGAATGACTGGCAGAAGTACCCGTTCAGCTCGACCACCTGGAACCACCGTCCATTGGCCGTGCAGAACATGAGCCTTGCCTACACCTCGGCCGGGTCGTGGAACGAATCTGGCATGGCCAACCCGGAGTTTGATGCCGCCATGACCAAGGCGCTTGCGATTGCAGATGCCGACAAACGCCGCGAAGTGGCGGCTGTGCTGGAGGCCATCTTGCAGGACGAAGGCTATATCGTGCAGCCGTTCTGGCGGTCGTTGTTCCGCCACGCCAAGGAAAACGTCGTTGGCCTTGAACAGCATCCGTCGTTCGAGCATCACCATTACAGATGGTCGCTTGCCTGATTATCGAGGCGGGTGTGCGGGGTAACCTCCGCGCACCCTTACCCCGCCAGCCCGACGCCGTTTTCGCGCCGCCAGCCTGACTTCGCAAGCGGCCCAACCTCGAAAGGGGATTGATCTATCATGCTCAAATTCGTGGCTCGCAGACTTGGCGTCATGCTGTTGACCGCCATCGCGCTGACCTTCATCGTGTTCTACCTGACCAACCTTGCCCCCAATCTTGAAAAGCTGGCGCGCAGCGAAGGGTCGGTGCGGATGACCGAAGAATCGGTCAAAACATGGATCGAGCAGAACGGCCACGGCGGATCGGTGTTTGTGCGCTATGGCCAATGGGTGGGCGTGTTGCCTGGTTGGGTGCGCACCGACGACAAGGGCGTCACGCGCGGGTTGTGCATTGACAGTGGAGTGACGGCAGACGCCGCGCCGCGGTACTGCGGCATCTTGCAGGGCGACTGGGGCTTTTCCACCTTCGCCAAGGCACCTGTCGCCACCTTTCTGGGCGGCAAGCTGGCCGCAACCGGCTGGCTGATGTTGGCCGTGATGGTGGTGATGGTGCC
>JANNNF010000183.1:0-7074 GCA_031398405.1 Rhodobacterales bacterium
GCCCATGGCCACCTGTCGTTCTACGGGGCCTACGTCGCGATGAATCTTGCGATCATTACCTACGCCATGCCGCTGCTGCGGGGGCGTGCACCCTACAATCAGGTGCTGAACATGATCTCGTTCTGGCTGATGACGGGGGGCATGGCGTTCATGACCTTTGTTCTGACCTTTGCCGGAACGATCCAGACCCATATGCAGCGCATCGTCGGGGACTATTACATGGACGTGCAGGATCAGCTGGGCCTTTTCTACATGATGCGGTTTGGTGCAGGCATTGCCGTCGTGCTTGGGGCGATCCTGTTCATCTACGCGCAGGTCGTAATTCGGCGTGAGGTGATCACGCCGAACACAATGCCAGAACCTGTGGGAGAGGCGCAGTGAACGTGCTGGCACCTGACACTGGGGTCCCGTTCTACCGCCCGGTCGCGCAGGAAGTCGCGCTGTTCGAAGCCGCCCATGCGAACGGTCTGCCCCTTCTTTTGAAGGGGCCAACCGGCTGCGGCAAGACCCGGTTTGTCGAACACATGGCGGCCCGTCTTGGTCGTCGGCTCTACACCGTTGCGTGCCATGACGACCTGTCGGCGGCCGATCTGATCGGGCGTTACTTGCTGCGCGGCGGGGCGACGGAATGGGTGGACGGTCCCCTGACCTGCGCCGTGCGCGAAGGGGCGATTTGTTATCTCGACGAGGTGATCGAGGCGCGCAAGGACGTGACGGTCGTGCTGCATCCGTTGACCGACAACCGCCGCACACTGATGATCGACCGGACGGGCGAGGAACTGGTGGCACCACCCGGCTTCATGCTGGTGGCAAGCTACAACCCCGGCTACCAGAACATCCTCAAACGGCTGAAGCCCTCGACCCGGCAGCGTTTCCTGTCGATCACCTTCGGCTTTCCCGATGCGGTGACCGAAACTGCCGTGGTTTCGCGCGAAAGCGGGCTGGATGCGGTTCGGGTGGCCCCTCTGGTGCGGCTGGCGGGACACATCCGGGCGCTTTCCGGAATGGATCTGGAAGAAGGCGTTTCGACCCGCCTGCTGATTTATGCTGCCACCCTGATCGCCGGGGGAATGCCGATCGAACGGGCGTTGCAGGCGGCGGTGGTCGAACCGCTGACCGACGAGGCCGACGTGGCGCAGGCGCTGCGCGACGTGATCTCAAGCGTTTACGGTTGAGCCATGGCCCTGCGTCCGCTGGACCTGATGGAGCCCGAAGAAACGATGGGCAACCTCTGGCACGGACTTGCCCTGCGGCTGGCTCCGGCAACCGGCCACGCGGACTGCGCGGTCGCACTGGAATCCGTGCGCCCTAGCATCGCCCTTTTGTTCCGCGCACTTGGCGGCAAGCCGGGGGTCGAGATCGCCGCCAGCCCCGCGACCGCCTCGCGTCACAGACGCGGGACCCGCGCCCACTTGGCCGAGGCGCGGGTTCTTGAACATGTCGCGGCGTTCGACGGAGAAACTCTGCATTTGCCACCGGTGATGGATGCTTTCCCGACTGTCCCGATGAACCGCGCCGCCTATCTGTGGCTGGCCGCACTTGCCGCCAGCGCAGAACCTGTCGGGGCATCGGGCGATGCCTTGGCCGCCGACCTTGTCCATCTGACAGCAATGAGCCACGCGACCGCCCGCGCGCTTGCGCTTTGCCCCGGCCTGCGCGCGCCCCATGCCGCGCTGTGTGCCCACCTGATCTCGCTGCGCGCCGATCTGGCCGCATCGCAAGCAGAGCGTGAAGTGGAAAGCCTGGCGCAGGCTGTACTGTCGGGAAGGCAGCTGCCGGCTGTGCATCCAACTGTTCCGGCACCACGCGGTTATGCGCCGCTTGCCCCGCTGCCTGTCTGGTTGCAGTTGGACCGTCTGGCCAGCAGCGCGCCGGCCACGCCCGCCGAGGATGCGCTCAGCGCCCCGCCCGGTCTTGGCACTGCGACGCACAAGAAGGGGAACCGACAGGACAACGATCAGGCCAACCGCGCCGACAGTTTCATCATGCACCGGTTTGAGTCGATCTTCTCTTGGGTCGAAAGCATGATGCTGAACCGCGCCACCGACGACGACGATCTGCAAAACGCCCAAAAAGCCGCCGAGGATCACGACCACATCACCCTCTCCAGACACCACAAACGCGCCGCCACCCGCCTGCGCCTGCACCTTGATCTGGCACCACAGGATGCCGATCACGAACGTCTGGCCGCCCGGTTCACTTATCCCGAATGGAACCACCGCGCCCGCGCCTACATGCCCGACCACTGCATCGTGCTGGAGGCGGATGCCATACCGGGGAACACGTTTTTATCTGATCCTCGCTTGATGGCCCGGGTCCGCCGCCAGTTTCAGGCGCTGCATCCGCGCCGCGTGCTGTTGCCCCGCCAATTGGACGGGCCGGAGCTGGACCTTGACGCGCTAATCGCGGCGCAGGTCGCCATCCGCGCCACAGGTCAGGGCAGCGACCGCATTTTCCGCGATCTGCGCCACATCGAACGCGACCTTTCAGTCGCGATCCTGATGGATTGTTCGCGGTCGACCGAATCCGTCGTGGGCTCCCGCAGCATCATCGACACCATGCGCGAGGCGCTGGCGGCGCTGGCGGGCGGCATCGACGCGGCGGGCGACCGGCTGGCGATCTGGGGGTTTTCGTCGCTGAAACGCGACAGGGTGTTCCTGACACGCTGCAAGTCGTTCGATGAACGCCTGACCCCTGATCTGAGCGCTCGCATCGGTGGCCTGCGCCCAGGTCACTATACCCGGCTCGGGGCGGCAATCCGCCATGCCACGTCACAGCTCGCGGTTGAGCCTTCCACCCGCAAGCTGCTGCTTTTGCTGACCGACGGCAAACCGAACGATCTGGACCACTACGAGGGCACCCACGGCATTGAAGACAGCCATATGGCAGTCCGCGAGGCGCGCCGTGCAGGACTGTCGGTGCATGGCGTGATCGTCGATGCCGATGGGCAAGACTGGTTTGCCCGCATTTTCGGTCGTGCCGGATTCACCTTGCTGCCCGACCCCGCCCGGCTGAGCCGCGCCCTGCCCGACATCTACCGATCCCTGACCCAGGAGACCTGACATGCGCCTTCCCCTTTGCCTGATCGCCACCTTGACCCCGGTCGTCGCCACGGCCAAAGCCTTCCAGCGCCCGATCCCGGAACCACAGACCGCGCAGGCAGAGATCAGCTACTTCATCGCGTCGTTGCTGTTGCTTATGGCCTTGATCGCCGTTCAATGGCTGGTCAGCCGCAGATGACCCGGATTCGGTTGACCCTGACCCTGTATCCGTTTGGGGCCGGGGCCATGGCGGTCAACCTGTTCTTTGCCTCGCTGATCGCCTCCTGGATCGGCTGGCCGGTCCTGACACCCGTGCAATCGATCATCGGCGGCGCGGTGCTGGGCGTGCCAGCAACATGGTACTTCGCCGGACATATAAGGCGCTTGATGGAAAGGGCCGATAGATAAAAATTGCAGCCCATTCCCCAGCGTGGCCCAGCCTCACCACCAGCGACGACAGAAGAGACGGAAAGTTTTGCCGCAGTCACGCACACCGGCCCGATGGGTCGGGCGGGCATCACGATAGTGTTCGTCGCACTGACCATCGCGTCCGGCGGCCGGGCGCTGTTCGGCGATGCCGCAGCACATGCGGCCGTCAGCAACGCGATACTCACAACTCCAGATCTTACATTTTACTCGCGCTTTCCCATTCCGTACCCCGAATGTCCAGTTTTGGAAAGCTGCAGTGCAACACGTCAGCAATGACCAACGACGCCGATGGGCCGAGAGCGAAGTTTGCCGATCTCTTTTTCATGAGTGCCGGTGCTGGCAAAGCAGGTTCCGACGCGCCAGATGTCGCAAAGAGGCGATGATACTGTCCGATTACCCGAGCCCCCATAGCGATCCGCCAACGCACAGAGACCATAGATTGGTTCGGTGCCTTTGGAAAACCTGATCACTGGTTCATGTCCGGCTTGATCCATATGCTGGCGCACAGCAGTAGCCGACATCTGTGCGTGCGGCCTTTGCTAAAGCCACGGCATGCAATTTTCGATTTTCTAAGTGTTCACTGCACTGAAAGAATACTGTCCACAGATTTGCTTCAAGTTCCTCTATGGTGGGCGGTATATTTGCTCGTCCCGTCCATCGCAAAAAGTCGGTACCGCTTTACGCCCGAACCGTATTTATGGTGATTTAAAGAGATGTGGCCAAGCTCATGCGCAAGGACGAAGTTAGCAAAAATGTCACCTTTCTTCGCCCGCTTCCAAAGCTCTTTACTCACCACCAAGGTATATACGCCAAAGCCTGCAATCACAGCGGCCTTTGGCTCATATTCGTCGTCCTGCCTCGAGCCATAGAAACTGGTTTGCCCTCCTTGGACTCATTGAATAAATCTTCAATGAGTCCTAGGATGTCAGGGGTTTTTCATGTTTTCAACAAGAAAGCGCGTCAAGATAAATGGCTACTGCGCGCCTAGTCGATATTTCAGGCCATTTGTTCATGCATGCCCCTTCAGCTACACCCGCTAGTCCCGCCGCAGGTGTTGCATTTCATGCAGGTGCCATTGCGTACCAGTGTGTAGTTGCCACATTCGCCACAAGGATCGCCCTCATATCCTTGCATCTTGGCCTTGGTACGCAGGTCCATCGGTTGGCTGGCCATGGTGGACGTACCGGACCGCAGCATCGCCGCCGAGGATGCGGCACGCGCGGTTTCCGGGACCAGCATGTTCAGCGTGCTGACCGGATCGGTGCCATTCGCCAGCGCCGTTGCCCCCATGCCGCCTTGCAGCACCACCAGTTCCTGCGGCAGGCGTTTGCGCAGGTAACCGGTACTGCTGATCTGTTTCAGTACCTCCAGCCCCCGGGTCGCGGCGGCGTCGGACATTTCATTGATGTTGCGTTTGCCCTCTTCCTCGCCACGACCCAACTCGTCAAACGAAGCGCCTTTCGGGGCGACATGGGCGAGGTCCGTACGGTCCAGGTAGGACACCGCCAGTTCGCGGAAGATGTAATCGAGGATTGACGTCGCATTCTTGATGCTATCGTTGCCTTGCACCATACCTGCGGGTTCAAACCGGGTGAAGGTGAAGGCCTCGACAAACTCCTCCAGCGGCACGCCGTATTGAAGGCCAACCGATACCGCGATGGCGAAATTGTTCATCATCGCACGGAAGCCAGCCCCTTCCTTGTGCATGTCGATGAAAATCTCGCCCAGACTGCCATCCTGATACTCGCCGGTGCGCAAATAGACCTTGTGACCGCCGACGATCGCCTTTTGGGTATAGCCTTTGCGGCGCTCGGGCAGCTTTTCGCGGTGCGATTTGATGATTTCGCGGATGATCACCTTTTCCACGATCTTTTCGGCCATCACGATGGCTTTTTCCTGCGCCGATCCCGAGGCCATGATTTCTTCGGCCTCTTCGTCATCGTCCACCAAGGCAGACGCCAGCGGTTGCGACAGTTTGGATCCGTCGCGGTAAAGCGCGTTGGCCTTGATGCCAAGCGACCATGACAGCTCGTAGGCGGCCAGCGTCTCGGAAATGCTGGCAGAGTTTGGCATGTTGATGGTCTTTGAAATTGCGCCCGAGATGAAAGACTGCGCGGCGGCCATCATGTAGATGTGGCTGTTCACGCTCAGATACCGTTGGCCTTTCTTGCCGCAGGCATTGGCGCAATCAAAGACCGAATAGTGGTCGGACTTTAGGAACGGTGCGCCTTCGAGTGTCATGGTGCCGCAGACATGATCGTTGGCGGCATCAATCTGGGCTTTTGTAAAGCCAAGGTGGCGCAGCAGGTCGAAGGTGGGATCGTTCAGTTTTTCATCCGGGATGCCGAGACTGCCCTTGCAGAAATCGGCCCCCAAGGTCCACTGGTTAAACACGAAGCGTATATCGAAGGCTGACGGCAACGCGGCCTCGATCTTCTCCAGCTCGCGCGGGCCAAAACCGTGGCCGATCAGCGAGGTATGGTTGATGCCTGGGCAGTTGCCGATGCTGCCGTGACCGACGGCATAGGCGACCATCTCAGCGGCTTGGGATGTCGAATAGCCCAGTTTTTCCAGCGCCGCCGGCACCGACTGATTGATGATCTTGAAGTAACCACCGCCCGCAAGTTTCTTGAACTTTACCAGCGCGAAGTCCGGCTCAATGCCCGTGGTGTCGCAATCCATCACCAGACCGATGGTGCCAGTGGGCGCAATCACGGTGGTCTGTGCGTTGCGGAAGCCATGCGCCTCACCCAAAGTCAGCGCCTCGTCCCACGCGGATTTCGCGAGGGTTACAAGGATCTGGTCCGGGCAGTTCGCGTGATCCAGCGGCACGGGGGCGACGTTCAGGCCTTCGTATTCGGTACGGCTGTAGGCAGCAGCGCGGTGGTTGCGGATGACGCGCAACATATGGGGGGCGTTGCGCGCGTAGCCTTTGAAGGCACCCAACTCGCCCGCCATCTCGGCCGAGGTCGCGTAAGCCACGCCCGTCATCAGCGCTGTCAGCGCACCGCACAAGGCACGGCCCTGAACACTGTCATAGCCGAGCCCCATGTTCATCAACAACCCGCCAATATTGGCGTAGCCCAGACCGAGGGTGCGGAAATCATAAGACAACTGCGCGATTTCCTTGGACGGGAACTGCGCCATCATCACCGAAATTTCGAGCGTAATCGTCCACAACCGACTGGCGTGGATATAGGCTTCGGCATCAAACTTGCCATTCGCAAAGAAGGTCAGCAGGTTCATAGATGCAAGGTTGCAGGCAGTATCGTCCAGGAACATGTATTCCGAACAAGGGTTTGATCCGCGGATCGCGCCATCTTCGGGGCATGTGTGCCAGGCATTGTCGGTATCATGGAACTGGATGCCGGGGTCGGCGCAGGCCCAGGCCGCGTGCCCAACCTGATCCCACAAATCGCGCGCCTTCAGGGTCTTGGCGGGCTTGCCATCGGTGCGGCGGACCAGCGTCCAATCGGCATCGTCCCGCACGGCGCGCAGAAAGGCATCGGTCACCCGGACCGAGTTGTTGGAGTTCTGGCCCGACACGGTGACATAGGCCTCGGAATCCCAGTCCGTGTCATAGGTCGGAAACTCGATGCTGCTG
>JANNNF010000059.1:0-2838 GCA_031398405.1 Rhodobacterales bacterium
ATCACGCCATCGGGTGTGGTGATGATCTGGTTGCCGGTGGCGACGAAGGCGGTGTAGCCGGAGGCGTCATTGCCAAGTGCGCTGCGGGCGTAGGATTCAAATTCATCGACATAGAACTGGTAGTTGGTGAACAGGACATGGTTCTGGAAATGGGTGGGGTCGGTCGCGGTGTAGTGGGTCAGGCGCGACAGGCTGTAATCCACCCGCTGTGCTGTGAACGGGGCCAGCGGGGCCGAGCCGTCGGGATAACGGGTCAGCACGCCATTGACGATATCGTCATTGGTGGTGGCCAGATCAGGCACGTCGAATACGTCGCGCAGCGAAAACTCTAGCACACCTTCTTGCGGCACTGACACGGCGGGGTTGTTGGCGACGGCGAAATGTACCGGAATCGGCGTGTCTGACGGGCCGACGATCACCGGGTGGCCATGGTTCTGGATCAGCAGGCCGATCTGCTGGATCAGGTAGTTGCGGAACAGGTCGGGCCGCGTGATCGTGGTGGCATAGGTGCCGGGGCCTGCCACATGGCCAAACGACAACCGACTGTCGGTCTTGTCAAAGCTGGTAACGGTCAGGCGCACTTCGGGGTAATAAGCGCGCACCCGGCGGTCAGGTTTGCCTTTGGTCACGATGGCCGAGAAATGTTCTGCCAGAAAGCCGGTGGCTTGCACATAGAGCGCCTCTAGCCGGTCAACGGCGGCGGCTGCGTCGGTGAAGGCCTGTGGCGGCAGCGCGTCTGGGGTCAGCGGGTCGTCTTGCATGGATGTCTCTTTGAAAATCATCCGGCATATAACCCGAAAGGCGGGGGGGGCCGCAAGTGAAGCCTTGGTAACAGGGGATCAGGCGGCCCAACGGCGTTGCGCGGGGCGCCGCGCCAGTTTGCGTTCATTGGGGCCAAGGTCGGCCTCATGCAGCAGTTCTGCGACATGCGCCGGCAAGAAAGGCAGCTCGGTGCCGATCGACAGCAATTCATTTTCATCGTTCAGAAACAGGAACGGGGCCTCCAGCAATGTGCCCAGCCAATACTTGCCGCGTTGTGCGGTGATCACCACCCACAGCGATTGGTGATGGGTGAAGGGTTTGCCGTTCTGATCGACGAAGCCCAGTTGAAACTGAAGATAGGCCAGTGCACCGGGGGCGATCCCCTCGGCCGGGTCTGCCGCGTCAAGCAGGCAGAACCCGTCGTGTTCCATTGTGGGAAGGTTGCGTGGCATGGTCCCCCGACCGTGTTTGTTCCTGATGCTCAAGATGACGCGTCCACGTGGCGGCATTGCGGCAATCGAAAGGTGATTGCGCGGCGCAGCATCGCCCGCGATAACGGGGATCATGAACACGCTGCTTTCCCTTGGCCATGGTTATTCCGCCTCTGCCCTCGCTCGCCTGTTAATCCCGCAGGGATGGACGGTGTTTGGCACGACTCGTAACCCGGCGCGTGCGGCTGCCATGCAGGCGGCGGGGGTGGTGCCGCTGATGTGGCCGGCGGATTTGGCCCCGGTGCTGCAGCAGGCGACGCATATCCTTGCCTCTGCCGCGCCGGATGCGTCGGGTGATCCGTTTCTGGCGGCGATTCCGGATCTTGAAGGGGCAGAGGCGGCTTGGGTGGGCTATCTTTCCACCACCGGGGTTTACGGCGACCATCAGGGCGCCTGGGTCGACGAGGAAACGCCCCTGACCCCATCGACTGACCGGGGCCGCCAGCGGGTGCTGGCCGAGGCGCAGTGGCAGGCCACCGGGCTGCCGTTGCATATCTTCCGGCTGGCGGGGATTTATGGACCGGGACGCGGGCCGTTTGAGAAGGTCCGCGACGGCACTGCCCGGCGAATCATCAAACCGGGGCAGATGTTCAGCCGGATTCATGTGGACGACATTGGCACTGTCTTGGCGGCCTCGATTGCGCGGCCCAATCCGGGGCGGGTGTATAACGTCTGCGATGACGACCCCGCAGCACCTGAGGACGTGCTGGGCCACGCCGCCACTTTGCTGGGCTTGCCTTTGCCACCCGAGGTGCCGTTTGATCAGGCCGAAATGACGCCGATGGCGCGGAGTTTCTATGCCGAATCAAAGCGGGTGCGGAATGCGCGGATCAAGCAGGAGTTGGGGGTGAGTTTGGCCTATCCGACGTACCGCGAGGGGTTGGCGGGGTTGTTGGCACAAGGATAGGTTTGCCGCGTTGCGCCGGTTTTTAGCGCGGTCCGGGGGGGTTCACACCCGCCATCCCGGCCACGGGTCGGGCGCAGGTCGCGTAAAATTTCAGGGGAAGTGGCAATGAGCACAAAAAAACCCCCGCCGGAGCGAGGGTTTTTATAGAGCAGTGCTGGCCTTGGATCAGGCGAGTTTCTTGCCTTTGACGCCCGACCAAATGCGTTTGTTGGTCAGGTACAGCAGGGTTGACAGCAGGATCAGGAAGATCACCGCCTTGAAGCCGGTTTCCTTGCGGGCCATCATTTTCGGCTCGGCGGCCCACATCAGGAACGCGGAGACATCTTCTGACATCGCGGCCACGGTGGCAGGGCTGCCGTCGCCGTAGGTGACCTGATCATCCGACAAGGGCGGCGGCATTGCGATCCACGATCCGGGGACGGTGGAAATGCCGTGTTCGTCCTTGCAGGTGTCGGGGACGCCGCCGTTCGGGTAGGCGGTGTTGTAGTAATAGCCTTCAATGCCGTCAGGCGCACATTCGGGGTTTTCCTCGTAATGCACCATCAGTGAATAGATGTATTCCGCCCCGCCCATGCCGTTCATCAGCTGCGAAATGCCAGTACCGTATGGGCCATGAAAGCCCGCGCGTCCCTTGGCCATCAGCGACAGATCTGGCGCGTTGGCGGTGTTGTTGGCGGG
>JANNNF010000061.1:0-5106 GCA_031398405.1 Rhodobacterales bacterium
CACCCGGATCGGACGGGTCATTCACAAAGCCGCCTTCACGGGCGACGATCTCTTCGGCTAAATCGCGGACAGTTTTCATGGTTTTCCCCACAGGCTGGACGGCCCTAGGGTGAAACGACGCGGTTAACGCCCGGCAAAGCGTGCGTGCTCAGGCTCCCGGCTTGGGGTCGACATAGACGCCCTGTTCCTTCAGCGCGTCCAGCACTTCGGATGGCATGTAGGTCTCGTCATGCTTGGCGAGGATTTCGGTGGCGATAAAGGTATCCCCCTCCATCTGCCCGGTGCCGACCATGCCCTGCCCTTCGGCAAACAGGTCCGGCAGCACGCCGGTAAAGCGCACGGGCACGGTCTGGTTGGTGTCGGTCACGGCGAAACTGACGGTTTCGCCCTGCCCGCGGACCAGCGATCCTTCTGCGACCAGCCCGCCGATGCGGAACACTTCGCCCGCGCGGGGCGGGTCGCTGAGGACTTGGCTGGGCGAGCGGAAGAAGTTGATCCCGTCGCGCATGGCATAGCCGATCAGGGCGGTGGACAGCATCAGCGCCAAAAAGGACAGCAAGATCACCTGAATCCGGCGCTGTTTCTTGAGACCCTTCATACCTGCCATATCTGCCTCACGGGAAAATCGGGGCCAGCATCAGCCCTGCGGTTTCGGGCAAGCCCAACATCAGGTTGGCGTTCTGGATGGCCTGACCCGACGATCCCTTGGTCAGGTTATCCAGCACCGCCACCACCACGGCGCGACCTGCAATCCGGTCACCGATCACGCCGATATGGCAGAAGTTCGACCCGGCGATATCACGGGTGGATGGCAACGCACCGAAGGGCAGCACGCGCAGGAACGGCTCGGTCGCATAGGCGGCGGCGAGGGTTTGGTGCACGGTGGCGGCGTCGCCCTTGACATAGACCGTCGCCAGAATCCCCCGGTTCATTGGCAAAAGGTGCGGGGTGAACTGCACCTGCACCGGGCGGCCTGCCAGCTTGGAGAACTCTTGATCAAACTCGCCCAGATGCCGGTGCTTGCCCCCGGCCGAATAAGTGTGGGTGCCGCCCGAAAGTTCTGCGTGCAGCAGGTTTTCCTTGGCCGAACGCCCTGCCCCGCTGACCCCTGCCTTGAGGTCGATCAGGATATCGTCCAGATCGATCACCCCCGCCGAAATCAAGGGACGCAAGGCGAACTGCCCGGTGGCCGCGTTGCAGCCGGTGCCCGCCACCAACCGGGCCTGCGCAATGTCATCGCGGTAGAATTCGGTCAGCCCGTAAACCGCCTCGGCCTGCAATTCAGGCGCGGTGTGGGGCTGGCCGTACCACTTGGCGTATTCGGCCACATCGCGAAGCCGGAAATCAGCCGAAAGATCGACAATTTTCAAGGTCTTGGGCAGGCCAGACACCACGACTTGCGTCGTCGCATGCGGCAAGGCGCAAAAGCACAGATCGACCTGCGAAAAGTCGATCTCGTCGATTTTGACAAGTGTTGGCAGATCCAGATGGCGCAAGAACGGGAACACATCGGCCATGGCCATGCCGGCCTTGCGGTCGGCGGACAGCGCCACGATCCGCATGTCGGGATGCGTGGCGATCAGGCGGACCAGTTCAGCCCCAGTGTAACCAGAGGCCCCAAGAATGGCGATGCGGTGGGTCATGCGTAACCTCAAGTGCAGGGGGACGCCGCGAGTGATGCGGCCAGTGTTTGCGTGATGCAAGCCTAAATCGCAAGGCTCACGCAGGCGTGGGGGTGCGGCGCAGTGTCCAACCCAGATGCAGCGCCGCCGCCGCCAGAATGATGGCCCCGCCGATCAGGGTGGCCACGGGCGGCACTTCGCGCAGGGCGACAAACACCCACAGTGGCGCGAAGGCGGCGATCAGGATGCCCAAAAGCCCGGCCTGTGCGGCAGGTATCCGCGATATCGCATTATATATCAGCATGTTGCCCAGCCCCAACTGAATGAAACCAAGGGCGGCCATCACCGACCAGTCGGCCGATCCCTGCATCTTGGAGAAGTCGGAAAACGGCCAGGCGATCAGCCCGCTGGCCAGAACCGTCATGGTGATCAGGGGCAGCACGTCGATGTCAGGCGTGCGGCGCATCATCAACACGAGCGCACCGTACGACAGCACCACCGCCACCGCCAGCAGGTTGCCGATCATGCCGCCACCCTGCGCCGACCCCAGCATCATCACCGCAATGCCCGCAAAACCCGCAACCGACGCCAGCAGGGTGGCGAACTCCAACCGCTCGCCTAAGAACGTGCGCGCCATCACGGCGGCGACAAAGGGGGCGGTGGCGAAGATCATGAAGAAGTTGGCGACGGCGGTGAACTTGAGGCTGAGCACGTTCATCACCATGGCGGACGCATTCAGCCCCACAAACAGCGCCCCCCACAGGCCAAGCCCAAGAATTGAGGCGAGCGCACGCTGCCTGTCGCGCAGCAGCAAGATGCAAGACAGCAGGGCAAACGCAAAAAATCCGCGCCCGGAGGCCGTGGTAAAGCCGTCAACCTGCAGCAGGCGGGTGAACAGGCCAGAGGTGCTGTCGACCGCCGCACCCGCGATCAGCAGCATCATGCCAAGGGTCTGCGGGCGCAGGGTCATTTGGGTTACCCACATAAAAGAGGGCGGCCTGTCGGACCGCCCCGCAGTTGAGGTGGCGGGCAGGATCAGTCCTGCGCACGGCCCTGATAGGCGTAATCTTCGGTGTTGATCACAATCCGCGCGCCTGGGCCGATATGCGGCGGCACCATCACCCGGATGCCGTTGGAACAGATCGCAGGCTTGTAGGACGACGACGCGGTCTGACCTTTGACCACAGGTTCGGTCTCGGTGATTTCCACCGTCACCCGCTGCGGCAGTTCCATCGCGATCGCCACGCCATCATAGGTTTTCAGGAACACCTTGATGCCGTCCGACAAAAACGCCTTGTCGTCACCCACCACGTCCGGATGCACGGCAAACTGTTCGTAGGTGGTGGGCTCCATGAAGTGGAAGCCTTCAGCATCTTCGTACAGAAAGTCATACTCGCGGTCATCGACGTTGGCCTTTTCCACCATTTCGGTGGTGCGCCAGCGTTCGGCCACCTTCACCCCGTCCGAAATGCGCCGCATGTCGACCGAGGTGGTCGGCGTGCCTTTGCCGGGGTGGAAGTTTTCAGATTTCAGAACGGCATAAAGCTTGCCGTCCATCTCGACGACATTTCCTTTGCGCAAGGACGAGGCGATGACTTTCACGAGGGTGTTTCCTTGTTCTTGGGCGACGACCCGGCTAGGGCTTTCGCATATCGGGGTGTCCCTACCCCATCTGCATGGAAATCTCCAGATGAAAGCCGACATGACCGACGCGTGGTGGCAACCGCGCAATCACATTGACCGCCGCCCCGTGCTGCTGGCCCGCAACCGGGTGCAAGCGGCGTTCCGTGTGTGGTTGGCCGAGCAGGAATTTACTGAGGTGGACCCGGTGTGCCTGCAGGTTTCCCCCGGCAATGAGGCGCATCTGCACGGGTTTGGCACGCAGGCCATCGGCACTGACGGGGTGGCGCGGCCCATGTATCTGGCGACCAGCCCGGAATTTGCGATGAAAAAGCTGCTGGCAGCCGGTGAGACCCGGATTGCCGCCTTTGCCCATGTGTTTCGCAACCGCGAACGCGGGGCCTTGCACAGCCCGGAATTCACCATGCTGGAATGGTATCGGGTGGATCAGGATTACGCTGTGTTGATGGAAGATACGGCGGCGTTTCTGCGGCTCGCCTGCACCGCTGCGGGGTCTGCCGTTTTGCGATATCGCGACCGCGTATGTGATCCGTTTCAGCCATTTGAACGGATCTCGGTGGCCGAGGCCTTTGCGATCCACGCAGGAATTGATCTGCTGGCCACCTGTTTGGAAGGTGGCGAAACGGATCGTGACGGGCTGGCGGCGCAGGCCACGGCGGCGGGTGTGCGGGTGGCGATTGATGACACCTGGTCGGATATCCTGTCACGGGTGCTGAGCGAACGGGTCGAACCGCATCTGGGGCTGGGGCGTGTCACCATGCTAGACCGTTATCCTGCCGCCGAGGCAGCGCTGGCCCGCCCTGCGCTGGACGACCCGCGCGTGGCCGAACGGTTTGAGGTTTATGCCTGCGGGGTGGAACTGGCCAATGGCTTTGGCGAATTGACCAACCCGGTTGAGCAACGCCGGCGTTTCGGCCTCGAGATGGCCGAAAAGCAGCGGGTGTATGGCGAAAGTTACCCGCTGGACGAAGATTTCCTTGCCGCGCTGGCCCTGATGCCTGCGGCCAGCGGCATTGCGATGGGGTTTGACCGGGTGGTGATGCTGGCCGCGGGTGCGCCGCGGATTGACGATGTAATCTGGGCGCCGGTGGCTTGATGTGATCTGGGTGCCGGTTGCCTAAGGGGCCAATTCGCCAGCCTCAACCCGAAACGGCAGGATATTCTCGCGCGGCGGCAGCGGGCAGATGGCAAAATCGGTGAACCCGCACGGTGGGGTGAATGCGCGGTTGAAATCGAGGGTGATCTCAGTGTCGGTTGCGTCTTCGCCGATCAAAAAGCGCGAGGCGCCGTAGGTTTCCACCCCACTGGTGCGGTCGCGGATCACGAACATCGGCTTGCCCGCCTTCCAATGGGTGGCAAGCAGGGTCACGTTCTGGCCTGCGTGGATGAAACTGGCGGTGTGGGTCAGCGATACGGTGGTGGGGGCAGCCCCCTTTTGGTCAATGCTCTGGATGTGCGGGGTATCCAGCGCCTGCCAGGTGGCGCGGATGATCCAGTCGGGATCGGTCGGAAAATAGCGCAGATCGACCTCGCGCGGCAGGGTCAGATCACGCACGCGCAGGGCGGGCTGGCCGTCAACGCTGTGAATTTCCAGCAAAAACGGCGGCACTGTCAGTTGCGGCGGGGTGTCGGGGCGGGGCGTGAACGGGTGGGTGCCGAATCTGGTTTCAAAGTTGTAGCCGTCGCCGTCTGGCAGCAAGCGCCCCAGAAGGTCAGGGCCGGAAGGAAGCACGATATCCGCAGCGGTGCCCACGGTCTGCGGCCCCGCCCCGATTTCGACCCGGGCGACAAGGTTCAGCCAGCCATCCGGCGCGGTCAGGGCGGCAAGGCGGGCGGCGCGGTG
>JANNNF010000136.1:0-2506 GCA_031398405.1 Rhodobacterales bacterium
CCCCCCACCCCCCCCCCCCCCCTCTCACCCCCACCCACCAAACAAACATATATTTCTGCCATCACTTAGCGCCTCCCCCCCCCCCCCGCCCCCCCGCCGCCCCCCCCCCCCCCCCCCCCCCCCCCCGAACAGCCAAGCAAGCTTACGCCTCTGCCAGCCCCTCAGCCCGGCAAGCGGCAGCTTCGACCTGCCATTCGGCGGCATAGTCCACGTCTTGCCATGCCTCGAACCACGGGCCGCCCCGGGTGTAATGCACGGCGTCAGGCTTGCCAAAGGCGGGGGGCTGCGACCAGCCTTCAAGCCAGTTCCAGCTTGCCGGCACTTCGCCGATTTCATCATCCGCTGCCCATTGCATCCGGTGCAAATAGGCCCCGCTTTCGCTATTCACCCGCTCAACCGTCAGGGCGCGGGTAGACGGGTGGTCGCAGTTGAACAGCATGAACGACGACCAGTTCTTGCGAGGATAGCTGGTCTGCGGCACGCCGTCCATTTTGGTGGCCTCTTTCGGAGTATAGTCGTGGTGCACGCAAGCCACCGCATGGGCGGGGTTCATATAGGCGGACAGTTTCGCAACATCCCCAAAGAACAGGAAATCGCAGTCGACGAACAGCGCCCAGCCTTTGAACCCGGCCAGATGCGGCACCAGAAACCGCGAATAGGTGAATTCTGTCGATGCCAGCGGGTCGACCTCGCGGGTGTAAAGCCCGGCCTCGACCAGTGCGGGCAGCTTGATCGGCACCACTTCGACCGGCACTGTCGCATGGCGCAACAGCGACCGGCGGGCCACCTGATAGGCGATGTCCTCGCGCGAATCCCACCCGACAAATATCCGCAGCGTATCCATATCCGACCTCAATCCTATTTCGGGGCTGACAGTAATGCCCTGCCCGGCGCGTCACAAGCCGCGATCAACACCAGTGGCCATGATCAGCCCATCGGGGTCAAGAAACGGGGTGCCCCAGATGCGGGAGCACTGCTGCCAGCGTGGCGGGCAGCGCCGCCTGTTCGCGCGCCAGAACGTGTGCTGCTTGTGCCACTTGTGCCCCACGCAGGTCGTCATCACCCAAAATGGCCAGCACCGCTGCTCCAAGGGCACCCGCGCTGTCCACCAGCCCCGCGTCGCCAAGCGCGGCGTAACTGTCAGCGAAATTCGAAACGCAGGGCCCATGCAGCACGGCGCAGCCAAGGGCCACGGCCTCAAACGGGTTCTTTCCCGTCAGGGCTGCCCCATCCACCGCCAGCGAATGGCCGACAAAGGCCACCGGGGCCAGCCTGTACCACAGGCCCATCTCGCCCATCGTATCTGCCAAAAACACTGCCCCCTGCGGTGTATCGCCCAGACTGCGCCGCGCCACAGCGCCATACGACGCGGCCACCGCCTGCGCCACATGGTCCGCATCGGTCAACTGCCGGGGGGCCAGGATCAGCAGCGCCTCTGGCAGGGCGGCAAGCACCACCTGGTGGGCCGCCAGCATCGCCGCCGTCTCCTGCGCGTGGGTGGCAGCGGCGAGCCAGACCGGACGCCCGGCCATGGCTGCCTCCAGCCTCTGGCGCTCTGCCAACCGGTCCGGCAAGGGGGCGGCACCAGCCTTGAGCAAGCCTGCGACAGTGACCTTTGCCGGATCAGCGCCCAGTACTTTCATGCGCATGGCTGTCAGCGCATCCTGCACCAGAACCGCGTCAAACAACGCCAGCACATCGCGCATCAGTGGCCGCATCCGCATCCGGCCCCGGAACCGCTTGTCGGTCAGCCGAGCGTTGGCCATCACCATCGGCACACCCCGGCCCTCCAACCGCGACAGCATAAGCGGCCACAGGTCCAGCTCTGCCAGCAGCATCAGATCGGGCCGCCAATGGCCCAGAAAACGCGCCACCGGGCCGGTTGCGTCCACCGGGGCATATTGGTGAATCACCCCCGCTGGCAGCCCCATCCGCGCCAAGCCGTCGGCCCCCGTCCGGGTGCCTGTGGTCAGCAACACCGCCACATCCGGCCGCGCCGCCTGCACGGCCCGGATCACCGCCAGCATCGCTGCAGCCTCGCCGATGCCCAAGGCATGAACCCACAGCAAGGGCCCCTTTGGCCGGGGCGCAGACGCCTGCCCCCAACGTTCCCCGACTCGGGCGGCGTCTTCCTTGCCACGCGCAACCCGCCGCCGCACGGCCCAACGCCACAGGGGCCCCGACAGTGCCGCAAGTGCAAGATAGGCGCGCAACGCCACTCGCATCACAGGACTATATCATCCAGCCGCACTGGTGTTTCCGCCTGCACCGCCACTTTGACCTGCCGCCCCAAAATAGCATCCAGATGCTTGGGGGCCGCCCCATACCCGGGCCTCACCGACCGCAAGGCATCCGGGGTAATCACATCCCCCGCTGCCAAATCCTTGACGAAATACAACGACCGGCGGAATACCACATTACCACGCTCGCTGCTTTTGCGGCACTCGTCAGCTGCACCCGCACGGCGTGGGACGCCATGGGGACGGTGGATTACGGCCGCAAAAGC
>JANNNF010000167.1:0-1604 GCA_031398405.1 Rhodobacterales bacterium
GGCAGCCGTTGGGGTGTGTCGGTGGTCAGCACTGGCGGGGCACCCACGATTGCCGAGGACCGTGACGCCCAGGCCACAGCAGCGAAATCCGTAGCGATGGACAACCCGATGGTGCAGGCCGTCATGGCAGCGTTTCCGGGGGCGACAATCACTGATATCCGCACTCCCGAGGCGATGGCCGCCACCGCCGCAGCCGAGGCGTTGCCGGAAGTGGAAGATGAATGGGACCCGTTCGAGGACGACTGACGCCTTGCGGCAGGGCACCATGCCCCCTATTTCCAGAGACGAAACATATGACGGAGGCAGCGATATGCTGAAAGGTTTGGGCGGGCTTGGCGACATGGCCAAGATGATGAAGGCCGCACAGGACATGCAGGCCAAGATGGCCGAGATGCAGGACGATCTGGCCCGTACCGTGGTGATGGGCGAGGCAGGTGGCGGGCTGGTCAAGGCGCGCGCGACGGCCAAGGGCGAGGTCACGGGGCTGGATATTGATCCGTCCATACTGGTCGCGTCGGAAAAGGAAGTGGTCGAAGATCTGATCCTCGCCGCCATTCACGATGCGCAGATGAAGGCCAGCGCCCGCAGCCAGTCGGAATTGGCCAAGCTGACCGAAGGGCTGGGCCTGCCTGCGGGCATGAAGCTGCCGTTCTGATGCGGGACGAAACCGGTATTGAGGCGCTGATCGACCTGATGGCACGGCTGCCGGGGCTTGGCCCCCGGTCGGCCCGCCGCGCCGTGCTGGTTATGCTGAAAAAGCGGGGCCAGATCATGGCCCCGTTGGCGCAAGCCATGGCGCAGGTGGCTTTGTCGGCACGTGATTGCCAGACCTGTGGCAACATCGGCACGGCGGACACCTGTGCCATTTGCGCCGACACCCGCCGTTCGACGGGCGAGATTTGCGTCGTCGAAGACGTGGCCGACCTGTGGGCGATGGAACGTGGGCAGGTCTTCAAGGGCCGCTATCATGTCTTGGGTGGCACTCTTTCGGCACTGGATGCCGTTGGTCCCGATGAATTGCGCATCCCCCGTCTGGTTGCCCGCGTGGCCGATGAAGGGACGACGGAAGTCATTCTTGCGCTGAACGCCACGGTAGATGGGCAGACGACCGCGCATTACATCGCCGAAGTACTGGCGGGGTCTGGGGTGTCCGTCACCTCCCTCGCCCAAGGCGTGCCGATTGGCGGTGAGTTGGATTATCTCGACGATGGCACTATTGGTGCTGCCCTGCGCGCTCGTAAAAGGTTCTGACCGATGGATGTTTCTGCCCTGCGTGGCCAACCCGACCTCTACTCCGCCCTGCGCGGTTTGGGGATTTCGGCCCCTGATGCCACTACCCTGACCGCCATTCTGGCCGCGTTGGACGAAGGCGATGACGTATCCCGCACCACCGCCACCCGCCTTCGCGCGGTGGATGCCGGGCTGTTGTTGGCTGTGCTGCGCCGGGGCGCAGGTTTGCCGGCAACCGCAGCCGAACTTGCCGTCCGCGCCTATCTGGCAACCCTCATCCCGGCACCCTTGTTCTTGCCAAGAGTCAATGACGGCCCCAGCCTCGCCCTGCTGACCAATGGCGAACACCCCACCATGCCCGCCTTTTCCGACCC
>JANNNF010000207.1:0-6434 GCA_031398405.1 Rhodobacterales bacterium
TGTCTCGGGGAATCATCCTCTGACACACGGTGCACCGCTATATCAAAGTCGCGCAGACGAGCGTGGCGAAGAAAAAGGACGAACGATGAAAAAGCTGCTCATTTCCACCACGGCCCTGTCAGTGGCGTTCAGCCCCTTCCACATCCTGCCCGCTTCGGCGCAGACCTTGCTGGATGACGGATCGGTGGTTGCCACAGACGGTTCTGTCCTGTGCGTGCCGACCGCGGATGCGGCTTGTGATCTTGACGCCATCATGGGCGCCATAAAGAAAACCAACAAAGCCGCCCGCAAGGCCGAGCGTAAGGCCGCAGCTGACGCAGAAGCAGAAGCAGAAGCGGAAGCCGAAGCTCAGGCAACTGTCGATGGCCAGGCACAGATAGACGCAGATGCCGCTGCCAAAGCCGCCGCTGATGCGGCCATTGCAGCACAGGCCGAGGCTGACGCTGCTGCTGCTGCTGCTGCAACCGCCGAGGCCGATGCTGCCGCTGCCGCACAAGCCGAGGCTGACGCTGCGGCAATCGCTGCCGCCGAGGCGGAAGCCGCCGCAGCCGCAGCGGCCGCCGTTGCCGCACAGGCAGAGGTTGATGCCGCCGCAAAAGCCGACGCAGACGCCGCCGAAGCAGAGGCCGCGGCCAAAGCAGACGCAGATGCTGCCGCGCAGGCGGATGCCGACGCCGCTAACGCTGCACGGGCAGAGGCTGCCGCCAAGGCCGACGCTGACGCCGCGATTGCTGCGCAGGCAGAAGCTGACGCCAAGGCCGAGGCTGACGCTGCCATTGCTGCACAGGCAGAAGCTGACGCAAAGGCCGAGGCTGACGCAAAAGTGCAGGCCGACGCTCAGACCGAGGCCGACGCTCAGGCCGAGGCAGACGCTCAGGCCGAGGCTGATGCCCAGGCCGCTGCCGACGCTCGGGCTGCGGCGGACGCTGCGGCCAAGGCCGAAGCTGACGCTGCCGCAGGGGTGACCGCCACCGAACCGGCACCAGATGAGGCAATCACCGAAGTGCCCGCCGTGGATCCTACGCTTGAGCCAACAGTTGACGCAGGTGCCCCGGATGCGACAGTGGACGCCACAACCGACACCACAGTGACCGCGCCCGAAGTGGTACAGGCCCCGGTCGAGGCACCGGTTCCCGAACAGCGGGCGATTGAAACCCTGACCGACTTGCTGGGTGCGCCCAGTGCAGCCGACGGCGGTGTTGAAGACACCACTGCCGCCCCGGTCGGTGCCGCGGCTGCCGCTTTGGCCGCCGCCGCAGCCCTTGCCGCTGGCGATGGTGCAGCACCTGCGCCTGCTGCCCCTTCAGCTGACGCGCCACCCGCGCCCAGAGTGGTTGAAACCGTGGTGACAGAACAAGACACCCGGTCCAGCGATGAAGAATTCACCGCCGCCCCTACGGCAGTGGAGGGTGGCAAGAGAAGCGGTCTGTCCGACCTTGAAAAAGTTGGCCTCGTCGCACTTGGCGCACTGGTCGTTGGCGCGATCCTGAAGGATGGCCGTGAAGTGGTGCAGAACTCGGGCGACCGGGTTGTGGTCAGAGAACCCGATGGCCGCTATGTCGTCTACAAGGACGATGACGTGCTGCTGCGCCAGCCCGGTGTGCGCACCCAGACCGAAAGCTACAACGACGGGTCGACCCGCACAGTTGTGCAGCGCGACGATGGCACGCAAATCGTGACGATCCGTGATGCCTCGGGCCGGGTTCTGCGTCGGTCGGCCTTTGATCGGCAGGGCATCGAAGTGCGCCTGATTGACGATCTGCAACCCGAAGAACGCATTGTGATCAGCGACTTGCCAAAACCGCGTCCGTCGCGCACCACGATTTCAACCTCGGGTGGCAATGCCGCACTCACAGCCGAACTGGCGGCAGCGCAGGCCGAGGACCTGGGCCGCAGTTTCAGCCTGCGCCAGATCCGTGAGATCCGCGAAGTGCGCGATCTGGCAGCAACGATCGAGGTGGACACCATCACCTTTGATTCCGGCTCGTCGGTGATCAAGGCGACAGAAGCCCGCAAGCTGGCCGATCTTGGCCGGGTCATGCGTGAGATTCTGGACCGCAATCCAAGGGATGTGTTCCTGATCGAAGGCCATACCGATGCAGTCGGGTCGGCGGCATCGAACCTGTCGCTGTCGGACCGCCGGGCAGAATCGCTGGCACTGGCCCTGACGGAATATTTCGATGTACCGCCGGAAAATCTGGTGGTGCAGGGCTATGGCGAGGCCGAGTTGAAGGTGCGGACCGAGGCCAATGAACGTCTGAACCGTCGGGTCGCCATTCGTCTGATCACCCCGTTGATGCGGACGGCGTCGAACTAAGCTCGTTCACGTAAACAGCCGGGCCGCGATAGGGAAACCTGTCGCGGTCCGTTTGCGTTTCGCGATGCCTCAAGACCATTTGCCAGTGGCGGCTTTGGCTGGCCCGCGCCATAATCCGCGGCGGAGGACGCCATGCAAACCCAGACAGCCACCCGGCTCAACACCCGGCCCGACCATGACAGCATCCCCGAAACCGCGCTGGACTGGCACCAAGATGGCCGGGGGGCAGCCATTGCCACGGTGATTGAAACCTGGGGATCGGCCCCGCGTCAGGCGGGCAGCCAGCTTGCCATATCAGGCAGCGGCCAGATCATGGGGTCAGTGTCGGGCGGCTGTGTCGAAGGCGCTGTAGTGACCGAGGCGTTGGAGGCCATGGCTGATGGTATCCCCCGTCTGTTGACCTTTGGCGTCAGTGATGAGACCGCCTTTGCCGTTGGCCTTGCTTGTGGCGGCACCATCCGCGTGATGGTCGAACCGATCGGTGCCGGGCCCAAGGCACTGCCAGAGTCGATGCTGGCCGATCTGGTCGCAGCGCGTGCGGCGGCACAGGCGGTGGCGATCGTCACGGATACCGACCACTGGACCCGCGCCCTGCTGCCTGCGGGCAGCGACGCCGCCGTAGACGCCCGCCTGCGCAGCGACCGCTCTGGGCGCGAGGATGATGGCCGTTTCATCGCCGTCCATAATTCCCCGTTGCGATTGATCATTCTGGGGGCGGTTCATATCGCGCAACCCCTGATCCAGATGGCGCGGCTTGCCGGATATGCGCCCACCCTGATTGACCCGCGCGGCAGTTTCGGGTCGGCAGAGCGCTTTCCCGGAGAGAAGATCGTGGAAGACTGGCCAGATGAGGCGATGATTGCCCTTGCCTCCGATGCCCGAACGGCGGTGGTCACTTTGACACATGATGTCAAGCTGGATGATCCGGGGTTGATGGTAGCGCTGAACAGTCCTGCATTTTACATCGGCTGTTTGGGGTCCGCCAAAACCCACGCCAAACGGGTGGAACGCTTGCAAGCGGCGGGCGTGACAGAGGCAACCATTGCCCGCATCCACGCCCCCGTGGGCCTGAACATCGGGGCCAAAACGCCTGCCGAGATAGCACTGTCGATCATGGCACAGATCACTCAACGGCTGAGGCAGGGCTGATGCGGTTTGGCGAGGTCACGCTTGATCAGGCGGAAGGCGCGATCCTTGCCCATTCGGTTATCCTGCCCGGCACCCGCCTGCGCAAGGGGCTGGTGCTTGGCCCCGCCGATCTGGCAGCTTTGGTCACAGCTGGGCTGGATCACGTAACCGTGGCGCAAATGGATGCAGGCGATGTGGCCGAGGATGTGGCGGCAGCACAGCTTGCCACCGCCTTGGTGCCGGACCCGGCGGGGCAGGGGCTGACCATATCGACCGCCTTTACCGGAAGGGTGAACCTGAACGCCGCCGTGCCGGGGGTGATCGAGGTTGACACGGGGGCCATTCATGCGCTGAACCGGATTGATCCGGCAATCACACTCGCGACCCTTGCCCCTTTCACCCGGGTGGCGAAGGGCACGCTAGCAGGCACCGTCAAGATCATCGCCTACGGAGTGGATGGGACGGCGTTGGCACGAGCGTGTGATGTCGCACAATCCGCCATCCGGATCCGCCCTGTGGTGTTGCGCACCGCCAGCCTGATCTTGACCGAAGTTCCGGGGCTGGAGGATAAGCTGACCGCCAAGGGCCGCCGCGCGGTCGACACGCGCCTGCGCGCCTTGGGGATGCGGCTGGCCGATGTGACCGTGGTGCCGCATCAGGCGGCTGCAATCTCGGGTGCGTTGCAGGGGGCCGAGGGTGATATGTTGCTGATCCTGACCGGGTCGGCCACGTCTGACCTGCATGACACAGCGCCCATGGCCGTGCGGCAGGCGGGGGGCCGTGTGGCGCGATTCGGGATGCCGGTTGATCCCGGCAACCTTCTGTTTCTGGGCAACCTTGGCCCGCGTCCGGTGATCGGCCTGCCGGGGTGCGCAAGATCCCCTGCGCTGAACGGTGCCGATTGGGTGCTGGAACGCCTCGCCTGCGGCATAGCGGTGACGGATGATGATATCGCAGGCATGGGGGTGGGCGGGTTGCTGAAGGAAATTCCGATCCGACCGCAGCCGAGGGAAGGCTGACCGAGCGTTGCGCCCGAATTCGTTTGAACGAAGTGTTCCGATTACTTTTGCAGAAATCGGGACATGACCCCATAGCCCCTCGCGGCCTACACGGTTGCCGCCAGTTCCTGCAAAATCCGGGTCCAGCCGCCGCGATGCCCGTCGCGTGCGCCCTCTGATGCAAAGCGGTCTTGCCGCAGATCTACCCGCGTGCCTGCGCCATCAGGCGTGAAGGTCAGAGTCACCACGCTGTTGTCAATCGAATGGGCCGATTGCCAGGAAAACACGATGCGGCTGTGCGGCACCAGTTCCAGATAGCTGCCGTGATGCGGCAAATCCTCATCACCGTGCCGCATCATGATCAGGAACTTTCCACCCACGCGGGCGTCTGATGTGGCCTTTGACACCGTAGCGCCATCCTTGGCGACCATGAACCGCGCCAGCATGGCAGGGTCCAGCCACGCGTCATACACCCGCGTCGGTGGGGCCGGGATCACGCGGCTTACCGTTAGCGTCAGGTCGGGGGTTGGGGTGTCCGTCATCTTGATCCTCCATGCCAATCGGCGTTTCGAGTGCGTGTTCCAGTGCTTCAAGCCGCAGCGCCCAGATCGAGCGGAGCGAGGCAAACCAGCGGTCCACTTGGGCCAGCGGGGCCAGGTTGGCCTCGATGTAATGCGTGCGCCACACAGTGCGTCGCGCCACCAACCCGGCAGTTTCCAGCACCATGATATGCTTTGACACCGCGTTCAGGCTGATCGCAAATCGCGCCGCGATTTCGGTCACCCGGGTCGGGCCATCCTGTGCAAGTGCAGTCAATATCTGCCGCCGCGTCGGGTCTGCCGCAGCTTTGAGGATATCGCCCAAGGGGTCCGTTCGTTCAACCATATGGATGAATTATCACGAGGGAAGCTGTCATTCAACTAAAATAGTGAATGATAGGATCAGGACATAAAAAAACCCGCCACAGACGGCGGGTTTTCACAGTCACGCGGGGGCGACGCGTACTTCGGCCCGATCATCATCACCATCTGGCGGCCTTCAAGGCGCGGCATGGATTCGATCTTGCCGGCGTCCACAACATCAGCGGCAACCCGGTTCAGCAGTTCCAGCCCTAGATCCTGGTGGGCCATTTCACGGCCCCGAAAGCGCAGGGTCACCTTGACCTTGTCGCCTTCATCCAGAAACTTCAGCACCGACCGCATTTTCACGTCATAGTCGTGGATATCAGTGCCCGGACGGAACTTGATTTCCTTGATCTCGATGATGTGCTGTTTTTTGCGGGCTTCAGCTTCGCGCTTCTGAGTCTCATATTTGTACTTGCCGAAATCCATGATCTTGCAGACCGGTGGTTCTGCCGTCGGCGAGATTTCAACCAGATCAAGGCCAGCTTCTTCGGCCATCTGCATTGCGCGGGCGGGTGTCACGACCCCTACGTTTTCGCCATCGGCCCCGATGAGCCTGATTTCCGGGCTGCGGATGCGATCATTGATGCGCGGGCCGGTTTCGCGTTGCGGCGGGGCATTGTGGGGTCTGCGGGCTATGGTGTACGTCCTTGAATGGTGGCGGTCTTGCTGGGCAATTTAAACCTACAGCCCGGATCATTCAACCCAATTCCCTGCAAATCGGGCCAAGGAGGCTGCTTAGTTCGCGTGATTTTACGGGCAAAGCGGTCGCAGGCTTTTCTTTTGAGCCCGAAACTGCCATATGACCTCGCAACCGGGAGGATCCCCGGAGATGGGAGATTTGATATGAACAAAAGCGTAATCGTCGGCGCCCTTGTCGTCTTGCTGGCCGCTGGCGGCTATTACCAATTCAGTGTCGTGCCTGCGCGGCAGGCCGCGGCAGAGGCAGCCTCGACCGCCAAAGCCGCTGAAGAAGCGGCAACCGCGGCTGCTGCCAAGGCCGAGGCCGCTGCCGCACCAAGGAATGCATGAACTGGGCCGACCCCATTTCGGTGTCGGTGAACGTCTCGGCGCGGGACTTCCGCAACG
>JANNNF010000259.1:0-1604 GCA_031398405.1 Rhodobacterales bacterium
CTTCTCTCGCGCGCTGAGCGACGGGGGGTGCAGACGCGGAGCATACAACGTGAAAATCATCCGCGTCGGCGCAGCTAAATGCTGTCCACCAAGTGCCAAAGCTAAACGTTTAGCGCACACCGCCGCCGTCTATAACCAGCGTCTGGCCCGTGACATAGGGGGCCCCGGCCAGAAACCACAGGATGGACTGAGCATAATCGGTGGGCGTTCCGGCCCGGCGCAGCGGCAGTCGTCCAATGGTCTGGTCCAAAGCCGCCGGATCGAAGACGCAATCCCATCCGGATCCAACAACCACATCAGGCGCAATCGCATTGACCCGAACCTGCGGGCCCAGTGCAACCGCCCATTCCGTAGTCAGCACAATCAGTGCAGCCTTCGTCGAGGCATAGACCGATGATGACCCGCCGCGCCCAAGTCCCGCGGTCGACGCGACGTTGACTACAGCTCCGCCGGTCACCCGAAGATGCGGAGCAGCTGACTTGACCCAGCGATATGGGCCAATCTGATTGATTGAAATAAGTCGTTTCCAAAAAGCTTCATCCATACGGTCAAAATCATCCGGCGGGATCAGGGTGCTGGTGCCCGGAGTGGCGGCATTGTTGACAAGATAATCAAGCCTGCCGCAACGGGCTATCACGTCACCCACAGCCTGCGCAACGGCGGCGGGATCAGACTGATCAGCTGGACAAGAGTGAACGTCCAGGCCTTTCGCGGCAAGCGAGGTTACCGCTGCAGCAAGTGCAGCGGAGCCCGGCAGATCATTCAAGAACACCGTGCCACCTGCGCGCGCTATGGCCCCGGCTGTGGCCATACCGATGCCCGATGCGGCCCCCGTGACAATAGAAACAGTTCCCGAGAAATCGAAAGTTATCATGCGCGATTCCATTATGGTCCGTGTTGATCCAAGTTTTTGAACTCTTTCAAAATCACTTGGATTGCAAGGGTGTTGCCATGTCCTTCCCTTCTGTGAAGCTTCAAAACTCTGCAAAGGTATGTTGCTGACCTTCAGGAGGGACCGCCACACAGTCAACAGAGCCAGATTACCTCACCTTGTTCGTGAGCGCGGCGGACTGCCTTGCGCATCGTTGGGCCAGCGGATTGCAGGTTGGGGTTGGCTCGAAGATCCGTCTCCACATTCACTCGCGAACAGTCGTAAGCGAAAGCTGACGCCGTGGTATCAGTATCCATATAGAGTCGTGGCGAAGAGAACAGCGTCGCGCCGGGCAGGTAGGCCGTGATCTCCCGGTCGAACGCGGCGCCGGGGACCTCGTCGACAAAGCGCACCCAGACCGAACCGCAATTGATCGGTGCTGCGATGATCTTGCATGCTGTGGCGAACAACGCGATGTTGTTGCGGAAACGCTGGTGAGGGTCGATGGCCGAGCGTGACGACATCTCGGGCTTGCTGGCCTACATTGGCAGAGAAGGCGACTGGCGGGCCCGATTACAGGACGTGGTGGCCGAACATCTGATGCCAGCGCTCGAGGAATTCGAGATCGACCAAGACGACCTGGCCGAACTGCTCGGCGAGCAATGGTCGGGTGTCCTCTGGGGCTGCGGGTTCGAGGATTTCCTAAGCCAGCAATACGAAGACGGCAATATCG
>JANNNF010000306.1:0-3639 GCA_031398405.1 Rhodobacterales bacterium
TCAATGCGGCTTTGCGATCCCGGCGCTTTGTGACAAGAGCCTCCAAGACTTCTCCCTCATGGTCGACGGCCCGCCAGAGGTAGTGCGTGACGCCGTTTATCTTCATAAAGACCTCGTTCAGGTGCCAGCGCCAATCAGGCATCGACCGCATTCGCTCTACTCGTTTCTGCGGATTTCGGCAGCGAACATCGGGCCAAACCTGTTCCACCAGAACCGCACGGTCTCATGGCTGATCTCGATGCCGCGCTTGTGTAGCAGGTCCTCGACGTTGCGAAGCGAAAGTGGGTAGCGGACATACAGTATCACCGCCAGGCGATTGATCTCGGGCGAGGTCTTGAAGTGCCTGAACGGGGAGAGTTTGGTAAACCGGGCAGCCCAGGTGGCCAGGTCCGTTAGCTCCACAGTTTTCCCCTGATAACCCCTATGGGGGGAATTCAGGGCAGTGGGACGCCGTCAATCAAATCCTCGATCAAGACCGAGATCATCTCTGCCCGGTTCGACACACCAGCTTTACGATAGATTGCCGTGCTTTGTGCCTTGACCGTGCCCGCTGCCGTGTGGCGTAGGCCGGCAATGTCACCGACTGACAGCCCCTTAACCGACATCAGTGCCACATCGCGTTCTGCCGCGCTCAGCCCCCAGCGACTGAACTGGTCGTCCATCATCGTCGCGAACGCGCCAGTCGCGGCCTCCAATCTTTGCTCAATCCGCCGATTGCGATGCACCATGCGGCGGTATTCGCCAAAAATGACCGCAACGCTCAACAGCAGACCGAGCAGGCTGGTAACTTCGACAATGGTCATGAGATCAAAGGTATGCAGCTCGTAAGCAACATCAAAACCAATAAGGATCAAACATAAACCTTGAACCATGGCCGCGACCAGAAAGAAGGCGCGGCGCAGCCGGATTCGAGAGTTTTCAGTGGTCGCTTGGGTCATGCAGACCCTTTTGCCCGTGGATCATCGCAGCTACAAGGTTTTCATTGTGACGCAGGCTGGCAAGCACGACGCCAGCCAGATGCAGAACGATGAGCAAAAGAAGTCCGTTCACGAGGCCCTTGTGCCAGTGTTCGATCCACTCTTGGCCAAAATAGCGGTCCATCCCCATCATCACGCCGGTCGCAGAGATGGCCGATAGCAGCGTCAGCAGAGCGACGATCATGGCTGCCCCTGCCGGATTATGCCCCAATGTGCGTTCTTCCTGCCCCCGCGCCATGTCGCGCAGATAGAGCAGGAAGCGGCGCGGGCTGGGGATGAAATCGGTGAACCGCGCGTGGCGGCCGCCGATGACGCCCCAGATCAGCCGGAACGCGATCAGGCCGACCACGATATATCCCAGCCTTCGATGCAGCCAGCGCATATCGGTCAGAAGCCAAGACCCGGTTACGCTGGCCACCAACATCCAGTGAAACAGGCGCACGCCTACATCCCAGACCCTTACACGTGTCAGTGTTGTTCCTGTGGCTGTCATGGCGCGCGCTCTTTATTTTAGCGATCAGGCGTCGATACGGTCCAGCTCTACGCCAGTTGTTGGATCAAAGAAGACCTCCATGTTGGTGCCCTTTAGAGTGCCGTAGATCTCGTAGCAGGCGCCGTCGTTGATCTTGAACGACCGGACCACACCACCTTCTTCTTCAAAGCTCTGGATCGCCTTCCAGACCGGGGCTCCAGCCCCTTCGGCGGGGGTGGTGCAGGTCGGTTCTGCAAAGGCGGCACCGGCGGTCAGGGACAGCAGGGTGGCAAACGTTGCAATTTTCATTTTATCTCTCCATCAGGGTTGGCAGGGTCGTCAGGACCCGGCTGTGGACCCGTCCTGCCGTTCCCCGCCGCCCTGCACTATTGCCATACGGTTTAGCCAAGACCGTTTAAGCCCGGGCTTATGTTTTTACCGGCATCCGCCTGCTTTGCACCAACCGACCGAAATCTCCCGAGGCCCCGTCTTCAGGAGGGCCTGTCTAAGACTGACCGGGCGAAAGCAAAGTGGCCCGATGCCGGTTTCGTGGACACCAAGATAAAGTGTTTCAACGGAATTGGAGTTTTCCAGAGAGCGACAGCGCCCGCAGGACCGCTCGCGATTTCGGCCAGACCCGCCGCGACTCTATTTGTTGCTTCCAAACTGCGCCGAGTGTGAAGAGCACAACAGTGTGACTATCAACCGAAGAGTGGAACCGCCGACACAACAGCACATTGTTGTTACGAATCAGCGCGCGCCGCCTCGGGTTGACGACCATGCAGCCTTGGCGGAGTAGGATCACCGGTGTCAGATCACGTCAAACTTCTTTCAGTCAATACGGCAGTTCCGTACCACCTCATCACTCAGCGCGACGCGGCCGAGGTTGCGCATCGAACCTTTTCGGCCCGCTATGATGGTTTTGAACGGCTGGTGAAGGTATTCGAAACCTCAGGAATTTTGCGCCGATATCTGGTGAAACCTCTGGACTGGTATATGAGCCCGCTCGGATGGTCGGAACGCAACGCGGCCTACCTAGAGGGTGCCTGCTCTCTGTTTGTGGATGCCGCATCGAGTGCCCTTGCAGATGCCGGCCTCTCCGGGCACGAGGTCGATACCGTCGTAACCGTATCGTCGACTGGGCTAGCGACGCCTGGCATTGACTCGCGGGTCGCCGAGCAGCTTGGGTTTCGCGACGACATCGAACGAGTGCCGGTGTTCGGTCTCGGCTGTGCAGGAGGCGTGACCGGGATCGGCCTTGGTGCGCGGCTGGCGCAATCGCGGCCCGGAAGCTGTGTGCTGGTGGTCGCCGTGGAGCTGTGTTCGGTTGCTTTTCGCCTCGACAAGCTGACCAAAGAAAACATCGTCGCAACCGCGCTGTTTGGCGATGGTGCGGCAGCCTGCGTGCTGCGGACGGGCAAGGTTGGGCTCGCCACTGTCGAGATGTCAGGACAGCACACCTGGCCCGGCACGCTGGATATCATGGGCTGGAGCGTGGACGACACCGGGCTGGGCGTGATCTTCGACCGTGCGATCCCGCCTTTTGCCGAGAACAACATTGCCTCGGCGGTCAGTGGCATTCTGGGTCGGGCCGGACTTGAATTGGCGGATGTGGACAGGTTCGCCTGCCATCCGGGCGGTGCGAAGGTGATCACTGCACTGGAACGCGCGTTTTCGCTTGATCAGGGCACGCTTGACCATGAACGCTCGGTATTGGCCGACTATGGCAACATGTCCGCCCCGACCGCATTGTTCGTGCTTGACCGACTGGCAAAAGCTGGGCTGCCGCCACGCACGCTGCTAACGGCAATGGGACCGGGCTTCACGGCAAGCTGCGTGTCACTGCAGGCCGCGGCATGACTGCAGCGGTTCTGCTGCTCGCGCTGGTAACACTGGGTCGCCTTGGCGAGTTGTGGCTGGCACGACGTAATACGCTGGTGTTGCTTTCAAAGGGCGCGGCCGAGATGGCACCGGGTCATTATCCGGCGATCGTTGCGTTGCACACACTATGGCTGGGCTCGCTGTGGTTCTTCGGTGTGGGTCAGCCGGTCGACGCCTTCTGGCTGTCGATATTCCTAATCCTTCAGGTCGGACGGGTCTGGGTTCTGACCACGCTGGGTGGCCGTTGGACGACACGCATAATTGTCGTGCCGGGCGAGCAGCTGGTCGCCCGCGGGCCCTATCGCTATG
>JANNNF010000322.1:0-1699 GCA_031398405.1 Rhodobacterales bacterium
GTTGCAGGCCCCGTTGCCGGCCGGTTGGCAGGGCGTCCCGGCTGATCTGGGCGCGCCCGATTGTCAGACCACCCTGCGCGAATTGGCGGACCAAATCGGCGTGGTGGATATCGTGATCGCCAATGCGGGTGTCGTGCCACCGTGGCGCGGGTTGACGGAACTGGACGGGGCTGAATGGCAGCGCGTGATGGCCATCAACGTTTGGGGGGTGGCCGCGACACTGGGGGCCTTCGCCCCGGCCCTGGCACAGTCGGGCCATGGGGCGGCGGTGGTGATGGCGTCGATCAACGGCTACAAGGCCCATGCCAAGCAGGCGCTTTATACCGCTTCCAAACACGCGGTCATCGGCGTGATGCGGGCAGCGGCGTTGGACATGGGCACGGATGGCACAAGGGTGAACGCGCTGGCACCGGGGCCGATTGCAACGCCCGCACTGCTGGCGCGGATGGCCGCGCGGCACAAGGCTGGCGGACCTTCGCCCGAGGCTGCACTGGCCGCGATGGCCGCTGATACGGCACTGGGCGCACTCGCCACCATGGACCAAGTGGCGAACGCAGCATTGTTCCTTGCGTCCGATGCTTCGGCGGGCATGACCGGGCTGGTGATCCCGGTCGAGGGCGGCTTGGGCTAACCTTTCAGCGGGGCCCAACCGTGGCTTGCCAGAATGGCGTGGCTGGCCCGGATATCGCCATCAGCATCTACCCCCGGGGTCAGCGCATCAGTGATGATCTCCATCACCGTGGCCCCAGTATAGCCGATGTCCTGCAAAGCGGCAAAAGATGGCCCGGGCTGGACCATGCCGGTGCCAAGGCGTTCGTGCTTGAAATCGCCATAGCCGGAATCAGAGATGTGGACGTTCTTCACCAGCCCGCCCAACAGCCGGATCGCCGCCGCCGGGTCTTCGTGTATGAAGGCGGAATTGCAGATGTCGAAATTTACCCCCACCGACGGGTCGATCAAGGCCGCCGTATCCATCATGTCCTGCGCGCTTGGCAAAAAAGTAAAGGGCACGTTTTCCAGCAGCAGCTGAACGCCCGTTCCCCTGGCATGGGCGACCAGCGTTTTCATGCCTTCCACGAACCAATCCAGCATCCATTGACGCGGCGGGTTGATCAGGCTGTTCACCGGGCCGGGAATACACACGACGTAAGGGCAGCCCCACTCTGCGGCCAAATCAATCGCCTCCCGGTACCTGTCAAGCGTGTATTCGCGCATCAGACGGTCCACCCCGTTGGGGTTGTTGTCCAGTAGCGGATAACAGAACGAGGTCAGGCTCGCCCCTTCGCCATCCAGCCACGTTTTGTATTCACGCCGCTGGTCCGCGCCCAACTCGCGCGGCCAGCAATGGGGCGGGAAGATCATCATCTCAAACTTGGTGTAACCAAGCCCGCGCAGATGTTTCAACGCACTAAGGCCCGTGTGGGAATAGAGGAAGGGAAAGGTGCTTGCGGCCACGTCCAGTTGCGGCATGTGATTTCCTTTTCGCTTGTCAGGCCCCTCTGGGCATGTTCCATTTGCGCACAAAAGTTACTATAACGCACGAACTGCCCCGTTCAATCTGAATCTGCCCCTGTCACGGGCTGTCGTCAAAGGAAGCCCAATGGCCGCTGTCCTGTTCGCCCCTCTAACCTTGCGCAATGTCACGCTGCCGAACCGCATCACCGTCGCCCCAATGTGCCAATATATGGCGACGGATGGC
>JANNNF010000346.1:0-20477 GCA_031398405.1 Rhodobacterales bacterium
TGGTCGGCCCAATCCGACAGGGTGGGATATTCGCCGGGCAAGGCGGGCAATTCGCCTTTCAGGAAATCGCGGAAAGACTGACCAAGCGCGTTGATGTATTTGCCGTCGCGGTAGACGAAATACATCGGCACATCCAGCACCCAATCGACATAGGCCTGAAAGCCGAAATCGCCCTGAAACGCGAAGGGCAGCATGCCGGTGCGGCTGTCGTCGAGGCCGCGCCAGATGCGGCTGCGCCATGATTTATGGCCGTTCAGTTTGCCGTCAAAGAAGGGGGAGGACGCAAACAGCGCCGTCGCCAGTGGCTGCAACGCCAGCGACACGCGCAGTTTTTTCACCATGTCGGATTCGGACGCGTAGTCGAGGTTCACCTGCACGGTACAGGTGCGGTACATCATCTGGGTGCCGTGGGTGCCGACGCGGCCCATGTAATCGGTCATCAGGCGGTAGCGGCCCTTGGGCATCACCGGCATCTCAGCCCCCGACCATTCGGGGGCGGCCCCTAGCCCCATGAAGCGCACACCCATCGGGTCTGCGATGCTCGCCACCTCATCCAGATGGTTTTGCAGCTCGGCGGCGGTGGCGTGCATGTCGGGCACCATCGCGCCCGAGAGTTCAAACTGCCCGCCGGGCTCAAGGCTGATGTTGGCCCCCTTGCGGGTCATGCCGATGGTATTGCCGCCCTCGCGCACCGGTGACCAGCCATATTTCGTCTCCAGCCCCGCGAACAGGGCGGAAATGGAGCGGTCGCCCGCATAGGGCAAGGGCTGGCGCGTATCGGTCAGCCAGCCGAATTTTTCATGCTCGGTGCCAATGGTCCATTCGGATTTCGGCTTTGACCCCGACTCCATCAGTTCGGCCAGCTGTTCAAACCGTTCAATAACGCCACCACCGGACTGAGGAATGGACATGGGACGCAGGCTCCGTTTGCTGGCGATGGTCAGGGGCCAAGACCTGTCCTGCCAGCGGCTCCAAGTCAAGGCCGAGTCGGGGCCGGGAAGGGTCGCACGCGATACTTCTTTGCGGGTCTGAGGTGGTTCGCGTCTAAACCAGAACCGCGTCAGCGCCGCACCAGCCCCGCGCCCCGGCGTTGCCAGACCAGAACAGCCTCGGCGGCCAGCGTCAGGGTGGTGCCGCCTTGTGCGGGGGCCGAGGTCAGGGCCGCCACCAAAGCGGCGGTGTCCATGCCGGGCAAGCTGGCGAAGGCGTCAAACAGGCGGTCGGCCCCCGCAGCCTCAATGGGGATCAGCAGGGCTTGACCGTCAGATTGCTTGAGCCGCCACAGCCTGCGGCCCCGCATGGTGACCAGCCGCAGTTCCACAAGGTCAGGCAGGCCGACGGCCCCTCCGGTCTGCGGGCCGAAATAGGCGATCTGGCCTTCGTCCACCTCAACCAGTCCCGGCGCGTCGCCGTTGCTGGTGAACCGCACCCGGCGCAGGGCCAGCAAGGCCCAGCCTGCGGCCATGGCGATACTTGCCGCCCCCAAGGGCACCAGCAGGTAGCCGCCCAGCCAGACCAGCCACAACCCGAACGCCGCGAGGGCGATGGCCAGCCCCATCTCGCGCCAGCGGTGCGCGAAGGCCGCGACTTCGGGGCGGATGGAGGTTATCGCCAATCGCCCATCCCCGCCTGCCATAGGGTGATGGCCGCAACCACGGCGGTGTCGGCGCGCAGGATGCGCGGACCAAGGCTGATGGGGCGCACGCAGGGCATGGCGCGCAGGCGGGATTTTTCGGCGTCGGCAAAGCCGCCTTCGGGGCCGATCAGGATGGCCGATGGGCCAGCGGGGCCGGCAAAGGCGGTTGCCGCCCCGATCAGCGATTCGTCGCACCAGTAGAGGGTGCGGGTGGCATCCCATGTCGTCAGGGTGCGGTCGAGTTGGGCGAGGTCTGCCACCTCGGGCACCATCGTGGCACCGCATTGCTCGGCTGCCTCAACCGCGTGGGCTTGGAGGCGGTCCTGGCGGATGCGGTCGGCATTCGTGTGCCGGGTTTGCACGGGCAGGATGCGGGCTGTGCCCAGTTCCACCGCCTTTTCCACGATGAAATCGGTGCGGGCCTTTTTGATCGGCGCGAACAGCAGCCACAGGTCAGGGGCGGGGTGCAGGGGTCGCGTCAGCGCGTCACAGTGCAGGATGCCGCCGCGTTTGCCGGCCTGCGCGACAGTCGCCAGCCATTCGCCGTCACGCCCATTGAACAGCAGCACTTGCGCACCCGGAACCAGTCGCATCACCCCGAACAGGTAATGCGCCTGATCAGGATTGACCCCCACGGCTTGCCCCGGGGCCAGTGCCTGATCTACATACAAACGGATCTTTGCGTCAGCCATGAGGGCGAACCTATGAACAAACCGCCCGGAGTACCAGAGGATGTGACCGTTGCGGACGCGCCGCGTGGCAATTGGGTGGATGTTTATGCGCCCCCGTTGACCCGCCCCTACCTGCGGCTGTCCCGTGCAGACCGGCCTATCGGGACGTGGTTGTTGCTGATCCCGTGTTTGTGGGCGGTGGCTCTGGCTGCGGCGGTAGATGGGGCGCGGCTGTGGGATATCTGGCTGGTTTTGTCCTGCACGGCGGGGGCGTTCTTGATGCGGGGGGCGGGGTGTACGTGGAACGATATCACCGACCGTCATATTGACGCGGCGGTGACGCGCACGCGCAGCAGGCCCCTTCCGTCTGGGCAGGTCAGCGTCAAACAGGCGCTGGTGTGGATGGTGGTGCAGGCTTTGGCTGCGGCGGGTATCTTGTTCAGCTATAATTGGCTGGCGGTTGGTTTGGGGGTTTTGTCGCTGGCCCTGGTCGCGATTTATCCGTTTGCCAAGCGGTTTACCTGGTGGCCACAGGTGTTTCTGGGGCTCGCGTTCAATTGGGGGGCATTGCTGATGTGGGCGGCACATGCGGGCACAGTGCCTGTCGCGGCGGGGTTGTTGTACGCGTCGGGGATTGCGTGGACGCTGTTTTACGACACCATCTATGCCCATCAGGACCGCGAGGATGATGCGCTGATCGGGGTCAAATCCACGGCCCGGCTGTTTGGTGAGAACACGCGCGAATGGTTGATGGGATTTCAACTGCTGGCCACGGTGTTGATGGCGGCAGCGGTGCTGTCGGCGCTGTTGCCACAGGGGCGATTTTCGGTGCTGGCACTGGGGATACTGGCGGTGGTTGGGTTTGGCTGGCATATGACGGGTCAGTTGCGGAAACTGCGGATTGACGACCCGGCGTCCTGCCTTGCGACGTTCCGCGCCAACCGCGATGCGGGCCTGATTGCTGCGCTATTTCTTGCCGCAGCGGCACTGGTCTGATTGAACCCAGGGGTGTAACCCCCTAGGAAACAACAGGCTTGGCCCGCCCGATTCCTGAAAGCTGAAAATCGCCCGAAAGTTCGTCCATTGCCCCGCACCAACATGCCCCTGCACCCCAATCTGATTGCTCTTGGCGTGTTCATCCTTGCCGGAGTGTTGCTGACAGGCATTTCCTACGGTGCCTCGCTGATGATTGAGCGGCGGTCTGAAAAGGCGGTTGTGGCAACGCTGGCGGCCAATTCCATCGACTGGGTGGCGGTCGATGCCGACGGGTTGCTGGTGCGTCTGTCGGGGACTGCGGTGAATGAAGCCGCCCGGTTTCGCGCCGTCAACGTGGTCGGGACTGTGGTGGACAGCAGCCGGGTGCGCGACGGGCTGGAGGTTGCGCCCACATCGGCAATCGAGGCCCCCCGGTTTTCGATTGAGATGCTGCGCAACGATGACGGTATCCAATTGATCGGGCTGATGCCCGAAACCACCACCACGGGCGGTATCAACGAGGAAGCGCTGGCCAGTGCCGCCGCCGCGCTGACCCCTGGCATCGAGGTGGCCAACATGCTGGAGGCTGCGGCCTATCCCGCCCCGGCCAGTTGGGATGCAGCCCTTGGTTTTGGCGTGGCCGCACTGAAAGTGTTGAAGCGCGCGAAGATTTCTGTTGCCGCAGACCAGATTTCCGTGACTGCCATTTCCGACAGCGACGCTGAAAAGCGCCGCTTGGAAACCGATTTGCGGGCATTGAAACCTGCGGGGGTGGTGCTGATGCTGGATATATCGGCCCCGCGTCCGGTCATCACGCCGTTCACGCTGCGGTTCTTGCTGGATGATCAGGGCGCGCGGTTTGACGCCTGCTCGGCTGATACGGAACGGGCGCGGGCGCGGATTCTGGCTGTGGCTTCGGCGGCGGGGTTATTGGGCGGGCAATGCACGATTGGCCTTGGCGTGCCGACGCCAAGCTGGGCCGATGCCGTGGGGACTGGCATCAGGGCGGTGCAGGAGTTGGGGGCGGGGTCCATCACCTTTTCGGATGCAGATGTGTCTTTGGTCGCGGCAAGCAGTACGCCGCAAGATACGTATGACCGCGTGGTTGGCGAATTGCAGACCGCCCTGCCCCCGGTGTTTTCGCTGAATGCCGTGCTGGAGAAAAAGGAAATCGCCACCAATCAGGGGCCCGCGGAATTTACCGCCGTCCTGTCGACCGAAGGCCGGGTGGAATTGCGGGGCCGCCTGACGGATGAGCGTTTGCGCAATGCCGCCGATGCCTTTGCCCGTGCGCAGTTTGGCGCGGACGAGGTGTATACCGCCACCCGGCTGGACGCCGAATTGCCCGATGGCTGGCCCATGCGGGTGCTGGCGGGGCTGGAGGCTTTGTCAGAGCTGACCTCGGGCAGCGTCAAGGTGCGCGCCGATACGGTCGAGGTGGCCGGGGTCACGGGCTCGCAAGGGGCGCGGGCGCGGATCGCGCAGATTCTGTCGGCCAAGCTGGGGCAAGGCAAGACCTTCAAGGTTTCAGTGACCTATGACGAAGATCTGGACCCGCTGGCCGCCCTGCCGACCGCGCAGGAATGTGCCATTCAGGTCAATTCCGCCGTGGCGCGGCAGAAAATCACTTTCACGCCGGGGTCGGCCGAGATTGCCACAACCGCCCGTCCGGTGATCGAGGCGCTGGCGGGTATTCTGGAAGAGTGCCCCGGCATTGCGATGGAAATTGGCGGCTACACCGATGCGCAAGGGTCAGAGGGCGGCAATCAGGCGCTGTCGCAGGCCCGCGCCGAGGCGGTGATGGTCGCGCTGCAAGGCCGACGCATCGACGTGTCGGGTATGACGGCCAAGGGTTACGGCGAGACCGACCCGATTGCCGACAACAGCACCGACGCGGGCCGCGAGGCGAACCGGCGCATTGAATTTGTGCTGACCGGCCAAGATACGGCCCTTGTTGGAGCAGTCCCGGCGGGTGAGGCCACACCTGATGGGGTGGCCCCGGTTGCGGTTGCCCCCGACGCTGGCCCTGATTTTTCTGGCGACACCAGCCCTTCGGTGGCACCCACTGAACGCACCATCCGCCCGCAAGCCCGCCCGAACAAGGGTTAGACCACGGCCACCCCCAGAAAGACCTTGCATGAACCGTTCCGAGTTTGTCATCGCCACTGCCATCATCTTGCTGCTGTCCTTTGCGATGGGGTGGTTTGCGCATTGGCTGCTGCACCGCTTTGCACGGGTGGCGGGCAGCGAAATGGGCGAGGTGGACCGACTGGCGCAATCGCTGCACGAGGCCGAGGAAGCCCGCGATCAGGCAGTTCTCTATCTGGAAGAGCGTGAGAGCGAATTGAGCAACCAGATTGCCCAGACCGATGCCGAACTGCGCGCCGCGATGGAGGGCTTGCGTGATGCACGCCGCGAGGCCGAGGAAATGCGCGCCTACATCGAGCGGATGCACGCGAATTCCTGACACCTGCGGGCATGCCGAGACGCGGGGGCCGGCAGGCCCGCGTCAGCCGTCGATGCCGGTCGTGCCTGCGGCGCGGAACCAGGCCACGATGGCGGCGCGCTCTTGCGGTTCAATGTAGCTAAGGTTGGCCGGCGGCATCGCGTGGCTGACCCCGGCCTGCATGTAGATGCGCCGGGCCTCTTGCGCGATCTGCGCCGGGGTTTCCAGCACCACACCCTTGGGGGGCCACAGCATCCCGTCCCACGCGGGCTCGACGGCATGGCACATCGAACAGCGGCCCTGCACGATGCTGACCACGTCATCAAACCCTGTGGCCGAGGCATAGATCAAGGCGTCGCCCCTGAGGCTGGCCTCTTGGGGCGCGGTGCGCATGGGGGCGGTGGACAGCCAGGCGATGATCAGGAACAAGATCACCGTCACCCCCCATGTCCAGTGCGGGTTGCCTTTGCGGGCGTGTTTGGAATTGAACCAGTGGCGGATGGTGACGCCCATCAGGAAAACCAGTGACGCGATCAGCCAGTTGTACTGGGTCGCGAACACCAGCGGGTAATGGTTCGACAGCATCAAGAACAGCACCGGCAGCGTCAGATAGTTGTTGTGGGTGCTGCGCTGCTTGGCGATCTTGCCGTATTTCGGGTCGGGTTTGCGGCCCGCCTTGAGGTCGGCCACCACAATGCGCTGGTTGGGCATGATCACCATGAACACGTTGGCCGACATGATGGTGGCGGTGAACGCGCCCAGATGCAGCAAGGCAGCCCTGCCGGTGAACACCTGGGTATAACCCCAGGACATCGCCACCAGCAAAACATACAGCAACACCATCAGCCGCGTGTTGTCATCGCCAAAGCGGGTCTTGCACAGGGCGTCATAGGCCAGCCAGCCAAAGGCCAGCGACCCCAGTGAAATCGCGATCGCCTGCCAGATCGCAAGATCAGCCACCGCAGGATCGACCAGATACATCTCGGCCCCGAGGTAGTAGACCAGCACCAGCATCAGGAACCCGGTCAACCAAGTGGCGTAGCTTTCCCATTTGAACCAGGTCAGATGGTCCGGCATCATTTCGGGGGCCACCAGATATTTCTGGATGTGGTAGAAACCGCCGCCATGCACTTGCCATTCTTCACCATGTGCCAACGGGGGCAAGGACGGCGTCTGGCGCAGGCCGAGATCCAGCGCGATGAAGTAAAAGCTGGACCCGATCCAGGCAATTGCGGTGATCACATGGGTCCAGCGGGCGGCAATCTCCACCCATTCCCACAGCACGGCCCAGTCATACATCGCGCGTCTCCCTTTTTCCGTCAGGCTATACCAGCGGGGACTTTGCTGTTAATCCTGCAAATGCCGGATCACTTTCAAACACCGCAATATAATGGGAAGTGTGCCCATGTCTTACGTCAACAACATCCGCATGTTTGTGCGTGTCTATGATTTGGGCAGCATGAGCGCGGCGGCGCGCGATCAGCGCACCTCGCCCGCGGTGGCGTCCGCCCGAATCTCGGAGCTGGAAAAGCACCTGGGGGTGCGGCTGTTCAACCGCACCACGCGCACGCTGCAACCGACCGAGAATGGCCGCATCTTTTATGACGGGGCGCGACGGGTGCTCGAATCGATCGACGAGGCCGAGGCGGCGGTGATGGATGTCACGCAAAACCCGCGCGGCACCATCTTTATCGCGGCGCCGCTGGGCATAGGGCGGCGGTTCGTGGCACCCCATGTGCCCGCCTTCAAGGACCGTTACCCGCAGATCGACGTGCGTCTGCGTCTGTCGGACCGGGGGGTTGATGTGGTCGCCGAAGGCATCGACGTGGCGTTCCATCTGGGGCTGCTGGACGACAGCACATTGAAGGTGCAACTGATCGCCGATTGCGCGCGGATCTTGTGCGCTGCCCCGGCCTATATCGCGCGGCGGGGGATGCCCGTTGATGGCGCGGCGCTGGTGGGGGACCGGCACGATTGCCTGAACCTGCGCTATCCCGGCGCGAAGGAATTCCAGTGGACGCTGCAAACCGCCGAGGGCCCAAGACGGTATGAGATCACCGGGCCGTTCGAATCCGACGATGGCGATGTGCTGACCGGCTGGGCGCTGGACGGGCGCGGGATCGTGCTGAAACCGATGTTCGAGATTGCCGATCATCTGCGCAGCGGGGCCTTGGTGCCGGTCGCCGTGGCCACCCCGCCGCTGCCCACCCAACTGTCGAGCCTGAGCCAGCATCGCAGGTTGAAAGACCCCAAGGTGCGGTTGTTCACAGAGTATATGGCGGGGCGGATACGGGAAGAGATGCGGCGAGCGGTGGCGGGGTGACGGTCTGCACAGCGATCCTGTCGCGCGGAACGCAGACATCAGGCTGACCCCTTGCTGGCTTTAATTGAACCGGTTGTCCCGTGGAAATCCGCGCGGAGCCATTTTGCCGGTGCCCGCCCGTGGCCCCGTCCATTCGGCAAGCTCAAGCTCTGTCCGGGTGCGGCCTGCGGGGTCTTTCCACACCAGCCCTGCGGCCAGGGTAAAGGTGATGGCGTCTGACAGACCGCCGTCTTTGTACCGTTGCAGCCGCACGCCCTTGCCCCGTGCCATTTCGGGCAACTCGGCCAGCGCGAACACCAGCAATTTGCGGTTTTCGCCGACTACCGCAACATGATCGCCCGAAACACGCACGCAAACGGCGGTCGTGACCCCGTCGCGCACCGTCAGCACGGCCTTGCCTGCACGGGTCTGGGCCAGAACCTCATCCGACGGCACGATGAACCCGTCGCCCGCGCTGGACGCGATCAGCAGCTTTTCACCCGGACGGAAGATCATCAGATCGGTGATCTCAGCCTCGTTCGGCAGGTCAATCATCAGGCGCACGGGTTCGCCCATGCCACGCCCACCCGGCAGGCTGGCACCGACAATCGTGTAGAAGCGCCCGTTCGCCGCGATCAGCAAAATCCGGTCGGTGGTTTCGGCATGGAAGGCAAAGCGCGGCCCGTCACCATCTTTGTATTTCTGTTCCGCCGTCAGATCGACGTGGCCTTTCAGCGCCCGTATCCAGCCCATCTTGGAACAGATCACCGTAATCGGCTCGCGTTCGATCATTGCGTCATAGGGCACTTCGGCCACTTCGCCCGCCTCGCCAAACTGGGTGCGGCGTTTGCCGATAACGGTGTCGCGGCCAAAGCGTTTGCGGATATCCTCCAGCTCTACCCCGATCTGTTTCCACTGCAGGGCGTCGCTTTCCAGCAGGTCGGCCAGCCCGGCGCGTTCCAGCATCAACGCGTCGCGTTCGGCCAGCAGCTCCATCTCCTCCAGCCGCCGCAAAGATCGCAGCCGCATGTTCAGAATTGCCTCGGCCTGCATTTCGGACAATTCGCCGTCGCCGGGTCGGGGCGGCACATAGTCTTTCTCGGACATCGCCCGTTTGTGAGGCTTGCCCCAATCCTCGGCCATCAGCGCCCGCTTGGGGTCGTCGTCGTAGCGGATGATATCAATCACCCGGTCGAGGTTCAGGAAGGTGATGATAAAACCTTCAAGAATCTCCAGTCGATGGTCGATCTTTTCCACCCGGTGCGTGCTGCGACGCCGCAAAACCTCACGCCGATGGTCCAGAAACGCGCGCAGCACTTCCTTGAGGCTGCACACGCGCGGCACCCGGCCATCAATAAGCACGTTCATGTTCAGGCTGAACCGGGTTTCAAGGTCTGAGTTCTTGAACAGCGTGCCCATCAGCATATCGGGGTCCACCGTCCGCGTGCGGGGTTCCAGCACCAGCCGGATATCATCCGCAGATTCGTCACGCACATCGGCCAGCAGCGGGATTTTCTTGGTCTGGATCAGTTCAGCCAGCTTTTCGATCAGCCGCGATTTCGGAACCTGATAGGGGATCTCCGTCACGATGATCTGCCACGTCCCGCGCCCCAGATCCTCGACATGCCACTTGGCGCGCAGCCGGAACGACCCGCGTCCGGTGGCGTAAGCGTCGAGGATATTCGCACGCGGCTCGACAATGGTGCCGCCCGTGGGGAAATCGGGGCCGGGGATCAGCGCCACCAGGTCAGCGGTGGAAATCTCGGGGTCGCGCATCATGGCGTGGCAGCCGATGATCAACTCATCCAGATTGTGCGGCGGAATGTTGGTGGCCATCCCCACCGCGATGCCGCTGGACCCGTTGGCCAACAGGTTTGGAAAGGCGGCTGGCATCACCACCGGCTCTTCCAGCGTGCCGTCATAGTTCGGACGGAAATCGACCGCGTTTTCGGCCAGGCCTTCCATCAGCGTCTCGGCAATCGCCGTAAGCCGAGCCTCGGTGTACCGGCTGGCCGCCGGGTTATCGCCGTCGATGTTGCCAAAGTTGCCCTGCCCGTCGACCAGCGGGTAGCGCACGTTGAAATCCTGCGCCAAACGCGCCATCGCGTCGTAAATCGCACTATCGCCATGCGGGTGGTAGTTGCCCATCACATCGCCGCTGATCTTGGCCGACTTGCGAAACCCCCCGGTTGCTGTCAGCCTGAGTTCGCGCATCGCAAACAAAATTCGCCGGTGCACAGGCTTCAACCCATCCCGCGCGTCGGGCAAGGCGCGGTGCATGATGGTGGACAAGGCATAGGTCAGATAGCGTTCGCCGATCGCCCGGCTCAACGGCTCGGCGATCAGAATAGGCTCGATCTTGGGGGCGTCGTCTTCGGTTGCCATGGATGTGGTGTAGAAACAAACAGCGGGGTGGTCCAGACGGAATTCTGTGGCGCGCGCCACAAGGTTGCGGCCCTGCGAGGTGTTTTTCCCCCTCTCACTCACAGGAATTTGTGCTAGGTAACGCAGATACTTCAAGACTCAGGTGGGTTGATGCTGCGGTTAACGGTTCTTTTGTGTGCGGGAATGTTTTTGGCCCTGCTGATCGGCGGCGAGGATCGCGGCCAATTGCGCCCCGGACTGGCATTGGCCAAGGCAGAGGGCCGGTTGAACCTGAACCCCGCGCCAAAGGCCAAACCGCTGCCCGTGGTGGCCGTGCAACCCGCGCCCGAAATTGCCAAGCGTGTGGCTCAGGTGCTGAAACCTGCCCCCGCAAAACCCGCGGTTGCCCCGGTGCGAGTGGCCCAGCGCCGTGTTGCGGACCCGGTTTTCACCCTGTCAGGTCTGACCGCTGCCCCGCTGCCAGAACCCGAGATTGACACCGAAGCCACGCCCCCCACCCTGTCCGAAGGTCAAATCTGGTACGTCACCGCCAAGTCGGTGAACGTGCGCCAAGGCCCCTCCACCGAGGCTGCCGTCCTGGGCAAACTGGGTCAGGGTGAGGCCGCCACCGTGATGTGGCAAGAAGGCGATGACTGGGCCCATATCATTATCGAAGGCGACGGCTTGGAAGGCTATGTCGCCACCCGGTTCCTGTCCAGCACCGCCCCGTAGGATGGGCGATTCGCCCATCTTCCGATCGAAAGCCCGCAAGGACCGCCCCATGCCTCCCCCTCTGCCCCCCCGGTCGGTCCTGATCACCGGCTGCTCGTCAGGCATAGGCCTGGACGCCGCCCGTGGTCTTGCTGCGCGCGGCTGGCGCGTGTTCGCCACGTGCAAACAACAGGTCGACTGCGACCGCCTGTCCGCCGAGGGCTTTGAGAGTTTCACACTGGATTACCGCGATCCCGCCAGCATCGCCGCCGCCGTCGACACCGTCAAAACCCTGACAGGCGGCACTCTTGACGCGCTGTTCAACAACGGCGCTTACGGCCTGCCGGGCGCTGTCGAGGATGTCCCGCGTGAAGCCTTGCGTGAGATGTTTGAGGTCAACCTTTTTGGCTACCACGACCTGACCTGCCGGGTGATCCCGCTGATGCGTGCCCAAGGCTATGGCCGCATCGTCAACTGCTCTTCCGTCCTTGGCCTTGTCGGCATGCGCCTGCGCGGAGCCTATGTTGCCACCAAATTTGCGATGGAAGGCCTGACCGATTGCCTGCGGATCGAATTGCAGGGCAGTGGAATCCACACCATCCTGATCGAACCCGGCCCCATCACCAGCAAATTCCGCGACAACGCCGCCCGCCAGTTTGACCGCTGGATTGATGAGCATAACTCCGTCCACGCCGCCGCCTACCGCACCTTGCGCCAGCGGTTTGAAGGCAAGACAGCCCCCGACCGATTTGAACTGCCCGCTTCTGCCGTCACTGCCAAACTGATTGACGCCCTGGAATCCCCCCGACCAAAGGCGCGCTATTATGTGACCACACCCACCTATCTGATGGGCGCGGCAAAGCGTATCCTGCCAACAGGGGCCTTGGATTGGCTGCTGGCAAAAAGCTGACGCAAACCCTTCGCTTTTTGGCCAAACCCGCCTAGATCAACGCCAACGCAAAGGAACCGCCATGCTGAGAGACCCGCTATTCATTGTTGCCGCAATTGCCGTGCTGGCGGTGGCCGTCATTTTGATGATCGGCATCGGCGGATTTGCCAAAGGCGGCGACTTCAACAAGAAACACGCCAACCGCCTCATGCGGTACCGGATTTACGCCCAAGGTTTTGCTGTGCTGGTGATCGTGGGCTTTGCGTGGTTGCGCAGCAAAGGGGGCCAGTAAATGGTAGTTCTGTCGAAAATCTACACCAAAACCGGCGATGCGGGTGAAACAGCCCTTGGAAACGGTGCGCGGGTGGCCAAACATTCGACGCGGGTCTCTTCCTACGGCACCGTCGATGAAACCAACGCCACCGTTGGCCTTGCGCGCCAGCATAGCACAGGCGACATGGACGCGGCCTTGGCGCGCATCTCTAATGATCTGTTCGATCTGGGTGCCGACCTGTGCACGCCCGACATGCACCGCGACGCTGACCTGCCCTATACGCCGTTGCGGATGATCGCGCCGCAGGTGTTGCGGCTGGAATCCGAGATTGACGCGATGAACACCAAGTTGACCCCGCTGCGCAGTTTCATCCTGCCGGGCGGGTCGGCCCTTGCCGCCCAGTTGCACCTCTGCCGCACCGTCTGCCGCCGTGCCGAACGGCTGGTGGTGGAGCTTGCAACGATGGAAGAGGTTAATACCGAGGCCGTCAAATACCTGAACCGCCTGTCGGACTGGTTCTTTGTGGCGGGCCGCATTGCCAATAATGACGGCAAAGATGACGTGCTTTGGGTGCCCGGCCTGACCCGCGAAGGCTGATGCCCGCAAAACGCGACGTCTCGGCGCACCGCTTTGTCGTATTTGGTCTGTTACCATGCCCCGCGACGGGCTAGGTAAGCGGTCAAAGAGCGTATTGGGCCCTTTGCCGGGTCATCAATTGGGGGTTTCTGCCGATGAAGGTTCTGGTGCCGGTCAAACGGGTCATCGACTATAACGTGAAGGTCCGCGTCAAGGCGGACGGGTCCGGGGTCGATCTGGCGAACGTCAAGATGTCAATGAACCCTTTTGACGAAATTGCAGTCGAAGAAGCGATCCGTCTGAAGGAGAAGGGCATCGCGACAGAAATCGTCGTCGTCTCTATCGGCGTCAAGCAGTCTCAGGAAACGCTGCGCAATGCGCTTGCCATGGGGGCTGACCGCGCGATTTTGATCGAGGCTACGACCGACGTTCAGGTTGATATCGAACCGCTTGCCGTGGCCAAACTACTGGCGGCCGTGGTGCGCGAAGAAGCGCCGGGCATCGTGCTGTGCGGCAAGCAGGCCATCGACAATGACATGAACGCCACCGGCCAGATGCTGTCGGCCCTGCTGGGCTGGTCGCAAGGTACCTTCTGTTCCGACCTGGCGATTGCGGGCGATACGGCCACCATCACCCGCGAAGTGGATGGCGGCCTGCAAAGCCTGACGCTGACAATGCCGACGATCATCACCGTCGATTTGCGCTTGAATGAACCCCGCTATGCCAGCCTGCCCAATATCATGAAAGCCAAGGCAAAACCCTTGGCCATCAAGACCCCGGCCGATTACGGCGTCGATATCGCGCCGCGCCTGTCGGTGATCAAAACGGTCGAACCGGCGGGCCGCAAGGCGGGCGTCAAGGTCGGCTCGGTGGACGAACTTATTGCAAAACTGCGCGACGAAGCGGGGGTAATCTGACATGGCCGTTCTTTTGATTGCCGAAGTGATCGACGGTGCACTCGCAACCGACGCCACCGCCAAGACCCTTGCCGCCGTGCAATCCTTGGGTGAAATTCACGTCCTGATCGCAGGCACTGGCGGGGATGCCGCCGCGGCCGAGGCGGCTGGTCTGCAAGGCGTTACCAAGGTCCTGTTCGCCGATGACCACGTTTATTGCCACGGTATGGCCGAACCGACCGCCGCATTGGTCGTCGGTCTGGCCGGGGCGTATGACCATATCGTGGCTGCATCCGGCGCATTTTCCAAAAGCGTGCTGCCGCGTGTGGCGGCATTGCTGGACGTGATGATCATTCCCGAAGTGCTGCATGTTGTGGATGCCAACACCTTTGACCGCCCGATCTATGCGGGTAATGCCATTCAGACGGTGAAGTCGTCGGATGCCAAAAAGGTACTGACCGTGCGCACCGCCACTTTCACCGGTGTCGGCACCGGCGGGTCGGCTGCGGTTGAGAAGGTCTCGGTCGCAGCAGACGGATCACTGTCAACCTGGGTTGAAGACCGGGTTGCGGCGTCTGATCGCCCCGAACTGACAAGCGCTGGCATTGTGGTGTCTGGCGGGCGTGGCGTGGGGTCCCAAGCTGACTTCGCCTTGATCGAATCGCTGGCCGACAAACTGGGGGCTGCTGTTGGTGCGTCCCGTGCGGCGGTGGATTCGGGCTATGCCCCCAACGATTGGCAGGTTGGCCAGACCGGGAAGGTTGTGGCCCCCACGCTGTATGTTGCTGTCGGCATCTCGGGTGCCATCCAGCACTTGGCGGGCATGAAGGACAGCAAAGTGATCGTCGCGATCAACAAGGACGAAGAGGCCCCGATTTTCCAGGTCGCAGATTACGGTCTTGTGGCTGATTTGTTCACCGCTTTGCCGGAACTGGTTTCCAAGCTGTAACCTGTTGAGGTGGCGGCGAAGGGCGCGCTTTATGCGCGCCCTTTTTCGTTATAGGAAGCGCTGCAAAACCGGGGCCAGCGTAGTGGCCAGCGCCTGATGCACCGCAGGTCCGGGCAGGCCTTGGGCCGCGGGTTCTTCCATCGGCGCAAATACCATGCCTGCGGTGCTTTGCACGGCCCCCCCGACATGTTCCGCATAGGCCGACACATATGGCATCAGGGCGGCTATCATCTCGGCATCCACCAGGATCGGGTCGCGGTGCAGGTCAGGCGATAGCCCCGCACGCAGCGGCGGATGGTCGCCCAGCCACACCAACACGCGGGCCCGGGGCAAGCGCGTCAGCAGCGCCTTCATCCGCTGCACCCATGCTGCGCGCAGTTCCTCGGCCAGAATCTCAAATCTGTCTGGCCCGACGGCTTGCAAACTTTGCAGCATATGTCGCGTGAAGTGAAACTCGGTGAAATCCACCTCGCGGAACATCTGCCGCATCAAGGGGGACGCCGACAGAAACCTGTCATTGCGGCGCGGATGCACTGCGTAATAGCGATTGGTCAGGTTCTGCGCCCCCACCACCTGCACCATCGCCACCTGCGCCCCGGCAGCCACATCCAGGACGGCACTATCGTTCAAATATACATCCGGCCCCGCATTGACGCAGCCCAGATTGATCACTGGCACCCCCAACCGCTGCTCCAGCAGCGCCGGATAAGGCACCGGCACAAACTTCCCGTAAGTTTCGGTCCCCCCCAGAGCCACGCAATAGCCCCCCGAGACGGCCCGCTGCGGCCCCCGGAACAGCAGTTTCGACATGCCATACCGGCATGGATAATAATCGAGCGCCCCGTCGCCCGGATGCACAAACGCCATCAGTCCCACCCAAATTTTAACTCACCCAAGGACCATCCTGCACCACAGCCGTTGCCAAATGGCTAAACTCGGCATTTGCCTTGAACTGTAATCAGTTTCCCGGCCTTGCACCCCGGGCTCCGGCAGGCATAAGGTTTGGCGCGTAAAACAAGGATGAACGGCCATGACGATCCGCACAGTGGGCATTGTAGGGGCAGGGCAAATGGGCAATGGCATCGCCCATGTCTTTGCTTTGGCGGGCTATGACGTGCTGCTGACCGACATCAGCGCCGACAGCCTTCAAAAGGCAGTCGCGATCATCGACCGCAATATCGAACGGCAGGTGTCGCGCGGCAAAACCACCGCGGACGCCAAGGCGGCCGCAATGGCCCATATAAAGACCACGCTTACCCTGGCCGATCTGGGGCAGCTGGACCTGATCATCGAGGCCGCGACCGAAAAAGAAACGGTCAAGCAGAAGATTTTCGCCGATCTGGCCCCGCATCTGGCGCCCCACAGCATTCTGACTTCCAACACCTCGTCAATCTCGATCACCCGTCTGGCCAGCCGCACCGACCGGCCCGAAAAATTCATGGGCTTTCACTTCATGAACCCGGTGCCGGTGATGCAGCTTGTGGAACTGATCCGGGGTATCGCCACCGACGCGCCAACCTATGACGCGCTGCATGATGTCGTGAAAAAACTTGGCAAAACGGCGGCGAGTGCCGAGGATTTTCCGGCCTTCATCGTCAACCGCATCCTGATGCCGATGATCAATGAGGCGGTCTACACACTGTACGAAGGTGTGGGGTCGGTCAAATCCATCGACGAATCGCTTAAATTGGGGGCCAACCACCCGATGGGACCGCTGGAACTGGCGGATTTCATTGGATTGGACACCTGCCTTGCCATCATGAACGTGCTGCATGAAGGGCTGGCCGACACCAAATACCGGCCCTGCCCGCTGCTGACGAAGTATGTCGAGGCGGGATGGCTGGGGCGCAAAACGCAGCGTGGGTTCTATGATTATCGCGGCGAAACCCCGGTACCGACGCGCTGATCCTGCACCCCCGGGGGTTTTACCCCCGGACCCCCAGGATATTTTTGCCAAAATGAAAGCCGCGACGGGCCTTATCGGCCCAAGGCCAGCGTATGTTCACGCAGCCAGGCGAGGCAGCCGCGCGGGTTGCCTTCCCAGTCTTTCAGAACCGTTGCCGGGATCGCCGCACCAATATGGGGGCGTTGCGGTTTGAACAGGGCACGCTTGATCTCATGCAGCAGCAGACCCTGACGCAGGGTATCGGACAGCTTGTTGGCGATCAGAAATGCCCGGCTGTTCTGCCCGGTAAAGCGCACCGGAACGATGGTGGCCCCTGACCGGTGGATCATCTTGTGGGTGAACAGGTTCCATTCGGCCTCTTCGGCGGGACCAAAGAATTTCTCTGACATCGCCACTTTTCCAGCCGGAAACAAGATGATCACCCCGCCTGCCTTCAGATGGTCCATGGTCAGATTGCGCATCTCCAACCCCAGCTCGCGGCTGTTTTCCTCATGCGGGAAAGGCACTGGGATCATGAACATCTCAACCTCGGGGATGCCCGTCAGCAAAGATCGCGTCAGGATCTTGAAATCCGACCGCACGCGGTTGACCAACTCGCACAGGATCATCCCGTCCACCAAGCCATGCGGGTGGTTTGAGACGATCACCACCGGGCCGGTGGCCGGAATGTGGGCGATTTCCTCGGGCGGGGTGTCGATGCGGATGCCCATATGCTTGATCGCCTTGGGCCAGAACGGCGACCCGAACGGCGCACCTGACCGTTCAAACTGCCGGATCAGCATGCCGAGCTGTATTTTCGCCGTCAGCCATTCGATCGCGCGGATGCTGCCGGCCTTGAACGGATTGCTGAACGTACCAGCATAAGACAGCCGGCGCATGTCGTAGGGTTTATCGGTCAGACGCCCGCGCGTTCCAGCCTGTGTCGCCCCAATTTGCGAGTGTTCGGTCACGAAGCGTTGGCCTCCCCGTCATCGCGCCTTCAGTAGTCTTCCCCGAAACGGTTGGCCACAAGCGCCTCCAGCGCATCGGCAAGTTGGGCTGCCTCTGCTCCGCTGGTTTCAACCTCAATAGAGGTTCCGCGCGAGGCTGCCAACATCAAAAGCCCCATAATGCTGTCGCCTGAAACCATCATTCCGTCTTTCGTCACGGCTGCCCTTGCGTCATGGGCCTCGACCACTTCGACGAATTTGGCGGATGCGCGGGCATGCAGGCCCTTTTCATTCACGATCAGCAAACTGCGTTGTATCAATGGGTTCAGGCCCCCCCGCCCAAGTCCAGCGCGTTAATATACTTGCGACCCGCGTCCAATGCGGCGGCCACAGCCTCGGGCACCGGCATCTCGCGACATTTCGCAAGTTTGATCAGCATCGGCAGGTTTGCGCCATATAGAATCCGCCGGTCAGTGGCCGCGCAGGCCATCAGCGACAGATTCGAAGGCGACCCGCCAAACATATCCGTCACCACCACCACGCCATTGCCCTGATCGACCGCATCAGCAGCCCCGCAAATTTCCGCTTGTTTGGCGGCGCGGTCATGGGTGTCTTCAATCGTGATGGCACGCACGCCTTCCTGTTTGCCCACCACATGTTCGACCGCCGAGAGATACTCGCGCGCCAACCCGCCATGTGCAACGATCACGATACCGATCAAACGCTCATTACCTTGCTTGCGTCGGGGGCCGATGTGGCTGCCCTGCGTTCCAGTTCCCGGTGACGTTTTGACACTGGCCAGCCTGCATCTGCAAGCGCCTTGCCCAGTATTTCCGCTACGGCAACAGACCTGTGTTGCCCTCCGGTACACCCAAAGCCGATCGACAGATGCGCCTTGCCCTCATCCCGGTTGGCCGGAAGCAGAAACAGCAGCAACTCCTGCAACCTTTGAATGAATTCGTCAAACCGGGGGTCGGCGCGGATGTAGGCTTCGACCGCCGGATCACGGCCATCAAGGGCGCGAAGCCCGGCATCCCAATGGGGATTCGCCAAAAACCGGCAGTCGAAAATCATGTCCACGCCGCGCGGCACCCCGCGTTTGTAGCTGAAACTTTGCATCGAAACTGCCAGTGGATGCGCCGTGGTCGCGTCATACCATTGCGCAATTTCGGCTTTCAGATCATGCGGCGAGAGTTCGGTGGTGTCGATCAGATGATCTGCCCGCGCCCGGATCGGGGCCAGCAGGTCGCGTTCACGCGCGATGCCCTCTGCCGGAGTTTCAGCAGGTGCCAGCGGATGCCGCCTGCGCGTTTCCGAATAGCGCCGGATCAGTACCGGCACCGCACAGTCCAGATACAGCACGTCAAGCCCCACCCGCGGGTCGGCGGTCAGGGTGTCAATCAGTTCAATCAGCGCCGTCGCATTGAAATCGCGGTTGCGCACATCCAGCCCCAATGCAATCGGGTGGCCCAAGGGGGGGCCGTCCAGCAGGCGTGGCACAAGGCTTAGCGGGATGTTGTCGATTCCCTCATAACCCAAATCCTCCAGCACTCGGATGGTGGTTGAACGTCCGGCGCCCGAAGGCCCGGTCACAAAAACCACCCGATGATCCTGAATCTGGTCTGTCATTGCCGCAATGCCCTCAGGCGTTTCGTCCTGCTACAAGATATACATACAGTGCAGATGCAAAATGGTCATTTTGCGACCGCAGCACAAGATCAACCTCATGTCCCAACAGCGTGATCGTGCGGCGGGGCGGCAGACGGTCGGCTTCACGTTGATCAAGGTCCACCACCAGCACGATCCGCGCCTGGGTCACGGGGTTTGCGTGCAGTATGCCCACGCCCCTGGCCTCAATCATCCCGCTTAACGGCGGCGGACAGGTGCCCAGCGGACCAACCGCGTCGCGCGTCACAATGGTGCGATCATCCGCCACCAATTGCGCGCCCATGGCCATCAGTTGCAGTGCCAACCCCGATTTTCCGGCGCCCGAAGCCCCCAGAATCAGCAGGCCACGCCCTTGCACCGCCACGCAACTGGCGTGCAGGATCAGCGGGTCACTCACACCGGCAGGCCGACCACAAAGCGCGCGCCGAGGGGTTCAGAGGTGATATCGGCATGGGTGGGCCGAATGTTTTCCGCCCAGATCACACCGCCATGTGCCTCAACAATCTGTTTGGAAATCGCCAGCCCAAGGCCGGAATGGTTGCCAAAATCAGTCTCGGGCCGTTCCGAATAGAAACGCTTGAACACCTTGGTCAGCGCCTGTTCGGGGATGCCGGGCCCGGTATCTTCGACCACCACCAGCACCCGGTTTTCCCGCCTGCGCGCCCAGACCCGCACGGCATCTCCGTCTTCGCAGAACGACGTCGCATTGGTGATCAGGTTGACAAACACCTGCGCCAGCCGGGCCTCAAGCCCGCGGATCATGATAGGTTCTGGTGGCAGGTCGGTGATGAAATCCACCCCCTTCTCTCCGGCTTGTGCACCCAGATACTTGCCGAGATTACCAAGCGTTTTGATCAGGTTGAACTCTTCTTCCTCTTCCTTCACCAGTTCCGAATCCAACCGTGAGGCGTTGGAGATATCAGACACCAGCCGGTCCAGACGGCGCACGTCATGTTCGATGACCTCGATCATCTTGGCGCGCTGATCGTCGCGCTTGACCATCCCCAAAGTGCCCACGGCTGACCGCAAAGAAGCCAAGGGATTCTTGATCTCATGCGCCACATCGGCGGCAAATTGTTCATTGCCCTCAATGCGTTCATACAAAGCGGCGACCATCCCGCGCAGCGCCCCCGACAACCTTCCAATCTCGTCAGGCCTGCCGGTCAGATCGGGAATGCGGATGCGGTTGGGCGACATTTTGCGGGCATTGCGGTCACGGCCCAGTTCGGCGGCGGCGGCCAGATCAGCAATCGGATTGGCAATGGTCGAGGCCAGCACCAGAGAC